>CAZNGW010000004.1:46597-66531 GCA_964572925.1 uncultured Candidatus Cloacimonas sp.
AACGAGGATGAACCGGTGGAATAGAATTCCAGAAGGCAATGGTCCATGTCTACGTTTGAACCTTCCAGGAAGCTGGCATCGCCCTTTACGTAGAAATGCACGTCCCAATAGAACCAGGTATCAGATCCATCATGGAAGTTCAGATCGCCATCCACAAAATAAACCGCATCGTTGCTGGCTGAGGTCAATCTTCCATAGCAATCCAGATCACCATAAACATGCAACTCGGCAGGCCCAACCGACAAAGCAGTGCCACAGTGAACGGTAATATGTTTTGCTTCCGCATCAGCGGTTACCACAGGATAATAATTATGCGAAGTCGTCGGAATTTCCACCCAGTCATTGCCGGTGGGAACTGTTCCCTTACTCCAGTTTGAGGCAATATTCCAGTTATTGTCCGTATCGCCTGTCCACACGTTCAAATCCGAGCTGTGCACCGTGAAAGAGATGGTTCCATCAGCATTTTCGATAATGTCGGTAAGCTGAAGACTTCCATCGATATACTCTTGTCCCGCAAGGGTATAAAGCCAGGGGGTTGCGGCAGTATGGTTATGAAACGAGCTTCTTCCCGCACTTAACGATAAAAAAGCATCATCGATCAAGCCATTGTAAGAGCCTCCATGGTCGTAAGGTCGATAAACGTAGAATTCATCAGGTGGACCGTCCTTGTTTCCTTCCAGCGAAAATGCCATAGCCCCTACCTGGTAATACTGAGTTACCCGGTAAACAATCAGCCCTGAACCTGGAAAGCTACTACCATAGGGAGCTGTGGATTTTCGATACTCCATTACATAGAACTGATTGGGCATACTAGAAGCAATTTTATAAGCAGCAAAGGGGCTGTTGTTTATCGCAGCAAGGGTGTAGGTAGTAGGATTTGCCGTAGGAGTGATCTCAGGGATTGAGCCGGTCCAACCGGCATACTTCTGTTTGGCAAAGGTGAAATGGGGCTGGGGAATAGTGCCGGTAGAACCCATCACATCCCAGGGTCCGACAGGTATAAAGCCATCATGGCTGTAATGATAAAGGTCTGGAAAGCCGATGGAATGAGAAAACTCGTGGCACAAAACGCCCATTCCGGCAATGCTGAAATCAATCGGATTCACCAGGCTGTTGGAAAGCTGAATATTGTAGGTGCAGACAATTTTGTTATTGATATATACGGTGTTAATTCCCAGCGGAAGATAGTCCAGATACCACTGCTGAGGCCAGAGCATGCTTCCCCAAACAGGATCGGGATCACCCTGCATCACGAAGATCACATTGTCCACAAAGCCATCTCCGTCGCCATCAACGTTCAAACCTGAGGGAACCGAGGATCCCACCGCATTCACTGCTGCCCTGAACATGGCATGCATGCGGAACCGCCCTGTGTCCTCATCTTCATAGCCCTCTGGATTGGTGCTGGCATTGTAGGGTGAGAAATAACCGCGATTATGGCCATCCTGAAAGCTGCGAACAATTCCTCCCACGGGATTGGGGCAGAAGGTGGCATTCACGGTAAGCTGATTGCCACTATCAGCCAGAAAGAAACCATGCATGGATTCCGTAGTGGTGGAGTTTGCCATGGTTTCGTAGTAACTTATGGGAGTAGTATATTCGCTTTGATCCAAAAATCGTATAAAGATAACTACGTTATTTATGGTTCCGGTCGAAGAAGTTCGCTGACTGCTGTTTGCCAGGGCTTCCTTGGCGGTGATCAGCTTTTGCCGGTGGGTGGGGTCGGGGAGAAGATTCTTCGCTATTCCCAAAGCTTCTGGATTAACTGAGCCAACCCTGTATTCAGAAGGCTTTATGCCTTTGCCTTCGGGAATGGCATATACCACATAACCGCTTTCGGGATCCTGCACAACTGTGTAACCCTCAGCGTCGTGCATTCGATGCTCAAATTCGTCACCGCTGTATGCCAGGTTCAGTTTCGAGCCATCCGGTTGAGTAAAGATAAAACTATTGTTTTCAATTCGTGCTGCAAAGACTGTGATCACCGGGATCAGGAACAACAGACACAGGACATGTTTCATGGCTACTTCCTTTATTAACAGAAAAATATTTCATGATTGAGGCGCATTTCAGCCCCAAAGCATATTCAAGAAAGTGGTAAATAAATGTCAAGAACTAATGTCAGCTTCAGCAATCAAGACTCATAACAAGACAGAAGAAAAAGCTTGACCAAATCAGCGCTACCCTAAATTTGCACAAAACCTTTAATCTCAGCCCGTGAGCTGGAAAGGAGAAAGAATGACCCCAACCCCGCAATTCCTCGGACGCAACATGTTCGACCTCGACGATTATTCCCGTGAAGAAATCATGTTTATCCTCGAAGCTGCCAAAGGTATGAAAGAGATAAACCTCAGGGAATATAAAAAAATCCCCACTCTGCGAGGCAAAACCGTCTGCACCCTGTTCATCGAAAACAGCACCCGCACCAGAATGAGCTTTGAGCTTGCCGCAAATCGCCTTAGTGCAGACGTGGTAAGCTTCCAGGCCAGCATTTCTGCTCTGCAAAAAGGCGAAAGCCTGCAAGACACAGTGTATACTCTGGACGCGATGGGCATTGACCTTTATTGCATCAGGCACAGCAGTCCCGGCAGTCCGCAACTGGTTCACAAACATTCCGGCAAACCCGTGATCAATGGGGGAGACGGACGCCATGCTCATCCCACTCAAGCCCTTTTGGACATCTTTTCCATCTGGGAAAAACTCGGTGACCTGAAAGGCCTGAAAATCACCATTGTAGGCGATATCTTAAACAGCCGGGTGGTGCGCAGCAATCTGATCGGGATGCAAAAACTAGGCGCAAAAGTAACGGTATGCGGACCCAAGACCCTGATGCCCGGAAACATGGAAAGCGTTTATGGCTGCAAGGTGGAATACGATCTGGCCAGAGCTTTAAAGGACGCCGACGTGGTAATGGGCTTAAGGATGCAACTGGAACGCATGACAGAAGGCTTGTTTCCCTCCCTGGAAGAATATAGCAAGCACTATGTGCTGTCCAAAGACACCCTAAAATATGCCAAAAAACACGCTCTGATAATGCACCCAGGACCTATGAACCGCGGTGTGGAAATCTTACCAGAAATAGCGGACAGCAGCCAAAGCGTCATCGTGGAACAGGTGGCAAACGGAGTGGCAGTGCGCATGGCCTTGATGTTTTTGATCCTTGGTGGAAAGGCGTGAGAAAGGTGTTAGGTGTCAGGGATAAAGAACACGGATTTACTCGGATTACCCGGATTTACACGGATTAACTGTCTTTCGTTATCGCTGATGTCCATTTCGTCCACTCAGTCCATTTTGTCCATCTCCTTGAAAGCTTGAACTAACACAAAAAAAGAGGAAAAAATGAAAATCTACATAAAGAACGCTAACCTATACCAAAATGGCAAACTGCGGAAAGCTGAGATTCTTATCGACCGTAAGAAGATTGTCCAAATTGGTTCGAAACTAAATTCCACTGCTGACAAAGTAATAGACGCCAAAGGCGCGCACGTTTTTCCCGGTTTCATAGACTTGCATGTGCATCTTAGAGATCCCGGCCAAACCTACAAGGAAGACATCGTTTCCGGAACCAAAGCAGCTGCTCATGGTGGCTTCACTGCCGTTTGCTGTATGCCAAATACTGAGCCGGTGACCGACAATATTGCTTCGGTGGAATATATCCAGTTAAGAGCCAAGGAACATGGTTCTGCCAAGGTTTATGTGATTGGAGCTATCACCAAAGGCAGCAAGGGCGAAGAGATCAGCGAAATGGCTACCATGAAAAACGGTGGAATCGTAGCGGTAAGCGATGACGGCAAATGCGTTCAGAATGCCCGTTTGATGCTGGCTTGCATGAAGTATGCCAGTAATTTCGACATTCCGCTTATCATCCACGCAGAAGACTATGCTCTGGCCGGAAAAGGACAGATTCACAGTGGAAAGATCTGCACTCAGCTTGGTTTTAGCGGAATTCCGGCTTTGGCAGAGGAAGTGATCATTGCCCGTGATATAATGCTTGCCGAAAGTAGCGGTGCCAGACTTCACATAGCGCATATAAGCACAGCAAAGTCTTTGGAATTAGCGCGTCAGGCCAAGGAAAAAGGCTTACCTGTAACCTGCGAGGTAACTCCCCATCATCTAGTTTTGAATGAAGAGGCGGTGTTGGGCTTCGATACCAATACCAAGATGAAACCGCCCTTGCGCAGCGAAAAAGACCGTCTGGCCTGCGTTCAAGCTTTAAAAGAAGGCCTCATCGATTGCATCGCCACTGATCACGCTCCCCATGCCGACTTTGAAAAAGAGAAGGAATATGACCATGCACCTTTTGGCATAATCGGGCTTGAAACCGCTTTCCCCGTTCTATACAAGCAGCTTGTAAAAAATGGCGAGCTAAGCCTGGAAAGACTGGTGGAAGCCTTTAGCAGCGCTCCTGCAAAGGTTCTTGGCATAAGTGGCGGAAGCCTTGAAGAAGGCAAAGCTGCAGACCTCACAATTATCGATTTGAACCAGGAAACCTGTTTCAGCCCTGAGAATATTCTCTCAAAAAGTAAGAACAGCCCCTGGCTGAACCAGAGTTTCCCGGGCAGAGTGAAGTGGACGATCTGCAATGGTAATATCAGCTATCAGGACACTGAAAATGAATGAAAGCAAACCAGGGTTGCTGCAACGAGCGATCTACTCTCGAGAAGAACTGACCGGCGATTACTTCATCCTCTGGATCTGGGATGAGGCATTGGGTAAGCTCTGTCGGCCGGGACAGTTCTTTGAAATCAGGGCACATGCCAGTTTGGCCGATGCGGAAGACAGTCGATGTCTGCCCAAGCTTTTCAAACCGATCTCCATCTACGATAATGCCGGAGGAAGGATAGGCTTTTTCATCAAAAAAGTCGGTTCCGGAACCAATGCCCTCTCCAAATTGAAAGCTGGTGATATGCTTGAACTGATCGGCCCTTTGGGCAACGGGTTTCCTCTGGTTACGGGCAGAAGGATCCTTCTGGTAAGTGGAGGGATCGGTTATCCTCCCTTATGGTATCTGCAAAAGGAACTCATCAACCACAATCTTATCTTCTGGCTGCATGGCGGAGCAGGGCAAAGCGATGTTTTCCCCTGCGACGAAGTATGGACGGTGGATGGCAGTTTTGGCAGGCAGGGGATTGTTACTGAAGGAATCTCAGAAATACTTTCCGACAAAAAGATAGACCTCGTTTTCAGTTGTGGTCCGATGCCGATGCTGGCACAGTGCACCTCTATCTGTGCAGCGAATAATATCGAGCATTATGCATCCCTGGAAGCCTACATGGCCTGTGGAATCGGGGTTTGCCATGGTTGTGCAGTTCCAGTGGGCAGCAGTGACAACTGGGATTACCAGCGGGTTTGCAAGGAAGGCCCGGTTTTCAACGCCGAGGAGGTATTATGGAACCTGATGTAAGAATGCAGAGTGCACTGGGCAGGCTTAAACTGGCCAGTCCGGTTGCTGTTGCCTCGGGCACCTTTGATCTGGAAAACCTCGATTTCTTTGACCAGGCTTACCTGGGAGCTTTTGTTAGTAAAACCATTACCCGCCATCCCAAGGTGGGAAACCCAACTCCCAGACTGTTTGAAACCGAAGCCGGACTGATCAATTCCATCGGGTTGCAAAATCCCGGGCTGGACAGGTTTATAATTGAGGTTTTACCCCGCTTGAAAATGACACTGAATGTCCCTCTGCTTGTAAGCTTTTCCGGAACTTCAATAGCGGAATTTAAAGAGATTCTTTTACATCTCGAAGATCAAGCTGGAATTGCTGGTTATGAGATAAATGTATCTTGTCCAAACGTGGAAAATGAAGGTATTGCCTTTGGAGTGGATCCCACTGTGGTTTATAATCTTACTTCAACCCTGGCTCCTCTTACCAACCGGGAATTGCTAATCAAGCTCAGCCCAAACGTTACCGATATAGGAAAAATAGCCAAAGCCGCTGAAGAAGGCGGAGCTACAGCCATCGCTCTGATCAACACCATCTGGGGTATGGCAATTGACTATCGAAACGGTAAATCCCGCATCAAAAAGGGGATCGGCGGTTACAGCGGGATCGGTATCAAACCACTGGCTCTGGCTTTAACCTACAAGGTGGCTAATTCGGTGAAGCTGCCGATTCTGGCCATGGGTGGAATCTATGGCTGGCAGGATGCTCTGGAGTTTTTCTGGGCGGGGGCTTCGGCTGTAGCTTTGGGTACGGCCAATTTTATCGATCCGCTGTCTGTTCCAAAGGTTTTCGAGGGGGTTCAGGGCTTTCTGATGGAGCGCAAACTGACCATTTCAGAACTAAAAGGGCGATGTGAGCTTTAGGAGACGTGTGTTTTTCTGGTAGTAGCACTTCGGCAAATCCGTATCATATGGATATCATATCACATGCTCATGTGGTATGAAAGTGGTAAGTATGTATTATGATCCACAACATCGAAATAAATCTTAAAGATATCATGCTATGTTCCGCAAGGCTGGGGCATGATTATCCTAATAAAAGCATTGACCAAAATGGCAGGTTTAAAATTATGGGTCGATAATAGGATTTAAGTAAGCTTAAAATAAGACAAATGGACGAGGAAGAACATGAAAGAATATGACATGAAGAAGATACGCAATCTTCTGTTCATGGGTGCCAGCGGTGCAGGTAAGACCACTCTGGCTGAGCAGATTTTTCATCTGACCCACACAACCAGCCGCATGGGAAAAATAGATGAAGGCAATACCGTAATGGATTTTGATCCCGAAGAGACAGCTAAAAAGATGTCGTTGGGCTTATCCATAGGTTTTTTGAATTATCAAGACCACAAGATAAACATCCTTGACGCTCCCGGCTATCCTGATTTTATAGCTGACGCCATCGTGGCTTTGCCCGCTGTGGAAAATGCTTTGATCGTGGCAAACGCAGCCGGTGGATATGAAGTAGGCTTGGAACTGGCTATTGAACAGCTTGAGAACCGCAATGCTGGCAAGGTCATCCTTGTGAATCGCATGGACAACGAGCATGCCGATTACGACAAAACCCTGGAAGCCATAGCTGAAAACACCGATATCAAGCCTGTAAAAGTGCATATTCCAATCGGAAAAGAAGGCTCTTTTGAAGGAGTGGTGGACGTTATCCGCCAAAAAGCAATAAGAGCTAACGGCGAAAGCGAAGTTCCAGCCAATCTTGCTGAAGCTGTGGAAGAAGCAAGGCTTCACCTGATGGAAGCAGTGGCGGAAACCGATGAAGAGCTGCTAAACGAATTTCTGGAAAACATGGAGCTGCCTCAGGACAAGCTTGTTGCAGGTCTTAAGAAAGCAATAGTAAGCGGTGACGTAAGCCCCGCCTTTGTATGCTCTGCTGGAACCGGAACAGGCGTGTTGGCATTCCTGGACGGCGTGCTGAATTATCTGCCCTCTCCCTTCGACGCTGCAGAAATGGAAGTTATTAGCGGTGAGGAAAAGAAAAGCTTCGTCTGTAAACCTGATGGAGAACTGCTTGGCTATACCTTCAAGCTTTATGCCGATCCCAATATGGGCGATTTTGCCTATATCCGTCTTTTCTCAGGCACCCTGAAAACCGGTACCGAGATCTATATCCCCGAAAAAGACGCCAAAGACAAAGCCGGAAACATGTATTTCATGCTTGGTAAAAACCGCAATGATTGCAGCGAGATCAAAGCTGGTGATATCGGTGCTCTGGTGAAACTGAAAAACGCCAAAGTGATGAACAGCATCGTTAGCCCTGGCAGTAAAATGGCGATAATTCCAGTGGAACTTCCCACCCCAACCAGTTGGCAAGCCTTGAAAGCAGTTAACCAAAGCGACGAGGACAAGATTGGATCAGCCCTGCAACGTGTGATTGCCGAAGACCCCACCATCCGCTATGAACTGAATGTGGAAACCCATGAGAATGTACTTTCCGGAATGGGCGAACAGCAACTGCAACTGGTGCTGAAAAAACTGAAAAATCGCTATAAAGTAGATGCAGTGATGAAAGAACCGCGCATTCCCTACAAAGAAACTATCATGGGTAGTGCCGAGTCTAATTATAAACATAAAAAGCAATCAGGTGGACGTGGCCAGTATGGTGATGTTTATTTCCGCATTAAACCCACCGAACGCGGCGAGGGCTTCCAATTCATCAATGCAATCGTGGGTGGAGTGATTCCTTCAAATTTCATTCCCGCCATCGAAAAAGGCCTGGTTGAAACAATGGAGAAAGGCATTATCGCCGGATACCAGGTTGTGGACGTATCCGTGGAAGTTTACTACGGCAGCTATCACGATGTGGACAGCTCTGAAATGGCATTTAAGATAGCCTCGTCCATGGCCTTGAAAGAAGGATTCAAGAAATGTAAGCCGATCCTTCTCGAGCCTATCCATGAAGTAATCATCATTGTTCCCAGTGAATACATGGGTGACGTGATGGGCGATATTTCCACTCGCAGAGGACGCATCATGGGTATGGAACAACGTGGAAAGAAACAATACCTCACTGCTCAAATGCCCGTGGCCGAAATGTTCAGCTATTATCCTGCCCTGAAGTCATTTACCCAGGGACGCGGTCGTTTCATCCAGAAATTCTCACATTACGAGAAAGTTCCGGATGATATAACGCAAAAAGTTGTTGCCGCCTGGCAGGATTCTGAAACCAACTAAGTATTGCAATGATCAGATAATCCGAAATAGGGAGGTGACTATACAAAGTAGCCTCCCTTTTTTCTTGACAGTAAAGCCGCCCTTGCGCATTAATGAAACTAATGATATGAATAATACAGACAGAGGTTTATATGTCCGGACATAACAAGTGGAGTTCGATCAAACACAAAAAAGGTGCCGCTGATGCCAAACGCGGCAAAATCTTTACCCGCATAGTGAAAGAAATCATTTTAGCCGCCAAAGCAGGGGGTGGAGATCCTGAAATGAATCCCCGCCTTCGCACGGCAGTTAACACCGCCAAAGAAAACAACATGCCCAAAGATAATATCGACCGTGCCATCAAGCGCGGAACCGGTGAAATCGAAGGTGCAGCCTTCGAAGAAATAATCTACGAAGGCTATGGACACAATGGCGTAGGAATTGTGGTAGAAGTAATGACCGACAATAAGAACCGTAGCGTGGCTGAAATCAGGCATGCCTTTTCCAAATACGGTGGTAATATGGCAGAAAACGGAGCAGTTTCCTGGAATTTCGAACAAAAAGGCTATTTCACGGTTCCAGCAGCAGGCATGGAAGAAGACGATTTTATGATGCAAGCTCTCGACGCAGGCGCTGAAGACGTGGAGAAAAATGAGGATGATTTTGAAATCTATACATCTCCCAGCGATTTCCATACCGTAATTGCCAATATGGAAAAAGCAGGTTTTCCTGTTCACAATGCCGAACTCACCCGAATTCCCAAAAATACTATCAATGCGGATGACGTGGCTTCCAAATTAATGAAACTGATAGACTTTTTGGAAGATCTGGATGATGTTCAGAAGGTGTATGCCAATTTTGAGATCTCAGACGAAGTGCTGGAGCAACTGGAAAGAGACTAAACAAGCAAAGTGATAATAATCGGTATTGACCCCGGCAGCCGCTACTGCGGTTATGGTCTTATTGAAATGCAATCCCGAAAAGTGCTTGCCGCAGGATGCGACACGATCAATGTTTCCGCTTTGCCAAGTTTGGGTGAACGCCTGAAAGCTCTCTATGACGCGATAACAGAGATTTTGGTAGAATTCAAGCCAGAAGTTGCAGCTGTGGAAAGCATGTTTTATCATCGGCAGATAAAGAGTGTGTTTACTCTTGGTCATGCCCGTGGGGTAATTCTACTTGCCCTTGCTGCCTGTCAGATACCTGTGGTGGAATATACTCCCCGCGAGATCAAGAAATCCGTGGTAGGAAATGGTAATGCCGGAAAACAGCAGGTGCGCTATATGATCAACCAGCTGTATCCGCTTTCGGAAAAAGCCCGTAAAGACGATGCCTATGATGCTCTCGCCATTGCAACCTGCCATTACAACAGGATGAAGTGGGCAAAATGATCCAGTATGTTAAAGGTACCTTGACTTATAAAAGTCCTGTAATGGCGATCCTCGAGACCATGGGATTGGGTTGGGAACTAAAAATTCCGATCAGCACCTTTGAAGTTTTACCGGCGCTCGGTTCGGAATGCACTTTACTTAGCTATTTGAACATATCACAAGATGATATCCGAATATATGGCTTCGCTACAAACGCTGAGCGGGAACTATTTCAAATGATAACAAAAATAAGCGGAATAGGTCCCAAGATAGCCATCTCCATCCTTTCAACCCTCAGTATCCCTGCCTTTGTAAAAGCGATCAATATCGGCGAGGAAGGCCTGCTGACGAAGGTTCCTGGGGTTGGGAAAAAAAGCGCTCAAAGACTGATCGTGGAAATGAAGGATGCAGTCCACAAACTGATGGATTATATTGACCATAAGGATGTTTCCGACAACAGTCTGGAAGTGGAAAATGCTCTTCTCTCACTGGGCTTCAATCTTACGCAAATACGCAAAGAACTGAGCCTGATGGACGAAGCTACCAGAAAGCTGAATTCCGAAGACCTTATCAAAGAAACCATCAAAAGGATCTATCAGAGAAACCGATGAACTTTCGTCAGGAAGCCTATTCCATTATTTACAAGGTTCTGAAAGACAAAGAATATTCAGACGTTCTATTGCACCAGAAAGCTAAGAAATTAAAAGCAGCAGGTGAAGACCCAGGCCTGTTCTACAATCTGGTGAAAGGCACCATTAAGATGTCCCTCAAACTGGATTATATCCTTTCCCAATATACAGATGCCAAGAAATTCAGTTCAACTGATATAAAGATAAAAACGATTCTCTACATAGGGATTTACCAAATTCTCTACCTGAAGTCCATTCCGGAACATGCAGCAGTCAATGAAAGTGTAGAGTTGGCCAAAAGCCTGTTCAATCCACAGGTTGCTGATTTCGTGAATGCCGTGTTGAGAGCATATTTGCGTTCTCCGGAGATTGAATATCCTGATCAGCCTGAACTCAGGATCGCATTCGAACATTCTTTCCCTCCAGAACTTATTAAAGAATGGATTGCTCTTTGGGGTGAGGATGCCACCGAATACCTGGCTTTGTTTTTTAACGAAAATCCCGAGCTGCATATCAGAGTTAATAGCACTGCCACCAATCCTGAAAAGCTGCTAAGCTATTTTGCCAAACGCAATATCACCCTAATCCCTTCTCAGGCCAGCAAGGTGATGTTCCATACCGATCAGGGTGCTGAAGTGCTCGATGATGTTGCTTTTTCGGAAGGTTATTTTTCGGTGCAGGATACATCTGCGGCATTGATAGTTGAACTGCTCGATCCCCAGAGAGAGGAAAGCGTCCTCGACCTCTTTGCTGCTCCAGGTGGTAAATGCACTTATATTGCCGAAAAACTGGCCAATAGCGGTGAAGTGATAGCTGTGGACAAGATTCCTAACAAAATGAAACTGCTTAAACAAGCCGCGGACAGACTGCAGTTGACGAATATCAAGCTGGTGGTTTCCGATGCCTTCAAATATGGGCCGGTAGCTCCTGCCTTTGACAGGGTCTTGGTTGATGCGCCTTGCTCTGGATGGGGCGTTTTTAGCAGAAAAGCTGATCTTCGCTGGCAATCCCACAACAGCATCCCTGACTTGGTAAAACTGCAAGAGAAAGCTTTGGACTATGCTGCCAATTTCGTTGCACCAGATGGACATATTGTTTATTCAACCTGTACAATGAACCCCAGAGAGAATGAAGCACAAATTGAATCTTTCCTGGCCAGAAACAAGAGGTTTGAAATAGTGGATGCTTCGGCTTTTGTCCCAATGGAATATACTTCTGATGGCTTCCTCAAGACCATACCTTTCAAGCATCACATGGATGGAGCCTTTGCTGCCAAGCTTAAACGCCGGAAATAGGATGAGCGATGAACAAAATTGACTATCAGAAACTTGGCTACCTGGCAGGTATCGGATTGGGAATCATTATCGTTACTGCCTTTATATTCAGTCAATTGATATTTCCCATAACTCTGGGAAGAACACCCAAAGTTGAAACACCTGAAGTAACCGGATTGAATTTGGTGCAAGCCAAACGTAAGCTACAAGCAGAAAAACTCCACGTAGTGGTGCAAGATTCCATATTTAGTGAATCGGCACCAGTGGAAACAATCCTGGAACAGATTCCTGAACCTGGAGAGAAAATTCGTCAGGAGGGTACGGTTTATCTGGTTATAAGTAAAGGTTCTGCCACAGTTACCCTGCCTTCATTTATTGGCAGACCGTTCCAGGAAGTGTTCATTTCCTTGCGCAATCTGGAGCTTTTCTCTGCTGTAATAGATTCCAGTTATTCGGATATTTATCCTGTAAATAGCGTAATGCGTACAATTCCTTCGTCTGGAGAGAAAGTGCTCAAACGTTCAACCGTAAAGTTGATTCTTAGCCGGGGTACTCAGCCAATGGCAGATACTCTTTCCAGTGAACTGCCTGTTTATCCATACTAAAAAAAGAGATATGCCTATGTTTGAACGTATCTTAAAGCAAACCATCATGAACCGGGTGCTCTATAGCCTGGTTCCACTTCTGCTTTTTGCCATCTACCTTTTCGGTTGGAGAGTTTTGGCAGTGGTTCTGGTAGCCAATCTGGCAGGCTTCGTTACCGAGTACCTGTTTATCCGCAAAAAGAAAGGTGGCAAGGTAAGTATGGCCTGTTTTGTTACCTCAACCTTGGTGGCGATGACTCTCCCTCCCAGTATTCCTCTGTGGATTTCAGCCGTTAGTGCCCTTTTTGCAATTGCGTTTGGAAAAATGGTGTTTGGGGGATTTGGCACCAATCCTTTCAATCCAGCTATTCTGGGGCGCACCTTTGTTTACATCTCCTTTCCCAATCAGATGACAGTTTCCTGGACATATCCCTTTCAAGGTTTTCCTGGGGGCTTGATTCACTGGAGCGGTGGGAAAGCCCTTGAGACTGGGGCAACAATCCTTAACCAACTGCGTTTAGGCAAAGAAATCAGCTTCAGTTTCAGCGATGCTTTCTTGGGATCTGTGACAGGCTCACTTGGTGAAACCTCTGCTTTGTTGATAATTCTGGCTGGTTTTTACCTGATTTTAACAAAAACGGCCAAGTGGCAACCGATGTTGGGAACTACCCTCAGCGTCCTACTTTTTAATTTTATCTTCTATCCTGGAACCAATCCCTTATTTTTTCTGGTGAGTGGTGGAGTGCTGTTTGGCATTGTGTTTATGACTACCGATCCGGTCTCGCAACCCAAGGGAAAACTTGCTCTGTGGATCTATGCCGTGCTAATTGGTTTTTTAACTGTGTTCATCAGACGTTTTTCTCTATTTGCCGAAGGTTTTATGTTTGCCTTGCTTCTGGCTAATTCCCTGATGCCTTTAGTCGAGTATGGTTTGGAGCGTTTGGGGAAGAAAGGAGTTTCAAAATGAGCAGGACTCCTTTTCGTGAAACCCTGATCTATCCTGTATTCTTCATGCTCGTTGCATGTATAATCTTCGTTGGTCTCCTGGCTTTCATGTATCGCAGTAGCGAACCCAAAATTAAAGCGAATCAGAATGACAGCTATCAGAAGCTGATCTTGCAATTGTTTTCCGAAGACATAGCAAAACTGAGCGGTGATTCTGCTCTCACGATAATGGCTTCATATCCAGAAAGTTTCAATGCCTACATCAAGGAAATCAAAATCCCAGGTGTCGAACGCAGGTGCTTTACAGCCACATTTGGGGACAGTTTACTGGGTTTTTGTTTCGATATTGGCGGAAAAGGACTTTGGGGAAGCATGCGGGCTTTGGTAGCGCTCACTCCTGATCTTAATGAACTTCAAGGCATCTTTATTTACGATCAGATGGAAACCCCCGGTTTGGGAGCCAGGATAGGGGAGAGCTGGTTCCGTGATCAATTCAAGAATCTCAGCGTTCTTGATTCATCAACTGGCAAAGTACCAAATTTCGAATTGATCCCTGAAGGTAAGAAAGCCGAAAGCGCTAAACAGATAATGCAGGTGACCGGTGCTACGATTACCACTAATAGCGTGATAAAAATGCTGACCGATGAAATCAATTACATCCATACTGCCTTTCACGAGGTGAAATCATGAACAAAAAAGAGATATTCATAAATAGCGCATTCGTAGAAAACTCAATCTGGAAACAGATTCTGGGTATTTGTTCCGCTTTGGCGGTTACCAATCTGATGATGAACTCTCTGATCATGGGATTGGGAGTAACTTTTTCGCTTGCTCTCTCAGGTTTCACCATATCCCTGATTCGTAATTGGACGCCACGCAGTGTTCGCATGATGGTGCAAACCTTGATCATCGCCGCTTATGTGATCATTGTGGATATTTTCCTGAAAGCCAATCTGCCCTCAATAAGCAAACAGCTTGGTCCCTATGTAGGACTGATTATAACAAACTGCATCCTGATGGGGCGTGCCGAAGCCTTTGCTTCGCAAAATAATCCTCTCGATTCAATGGTTGATGGGATAGGAGCAGGGGTGGGATATTCCCTTGTCTTGCTGCTGATCGGGTTCATCCGTGAGCTGTTTGGGTTTGGCAGCATTTTTGGGTTTAAGGTATTGGGAAGCTGGTGGACACCCTGGTCGATCATGGTAATGGCACCCAGTGCTTTTTTCATTCTTGCCATGCTTATCTGGGTAATCAATATTAAGTTCTACAAGCAAAAGGGGTAACAGCATGGATATCAGTGCATTTGTGCTCTTTTGGGCAGCTATCTTCACCAGCAATATCCTGCTGACCAATTTTCTTGGCATGTGTTCCTATCTTTCGGTGTCCCGCGAGGTGGAAAGCTCCTTCGGTCTTGGCGTGGCAGTGATCTTTGTGCTTACAGTAACCGCTGCATTAAACTGGCTGGTCTATCATCTGATTCTGGTTCCCTACGATATTGTATATCTTCAGTTTATTGTTTTTATCATTGTAATAGCTGCCTTTGTGCAGTTTCTTGAACTGGTTATCGAGCGTTATGCTCCGGCTTTATACTACACCCTGGGAATCTTCCTGCCTCTGATTACAGTAAACTGTGCTATTTTTGGCGTCAGTTTATTCTTGGTGATCCGCAATTACAGCTTTATCCAGTCAATCGCTTTTGGAGCGGGGAGTGGAATTGGTTGGCTTTTAGCAATTCTGATGCTGGCTGCGATCAGGCGTAAGTTGAAAGAAAAGTTAGTTCCGCAAGGACTTCAGGGTGTTGGCATCAGTCTTATCATCACCGGGATTATGGCATTGGCGTTTGTCGGTTTCTCCGGCATCGTGCAAATTCAGTAGGAGATAGAGATGTTTTTAGCAGTTATCTCCGACATATTCCTGCTTAGCGTGATCAGTGGCGTTCTGGCCATTGTAATGGTAATTGCCGAGAAATGGTTGAGTAACTACGGTGATTGCAAGATAAATATCAACGCCAAGCGTGATCTTACCGTAAAAGGGGGGAGTAGCCTGTTATCCTCTCTTTCCGACAAACAGATATTTCTACCTTCAGCCTGTGGCGGTAGAGGAACCTGCGGGGCTTGCAAATGCAAAGTGATTTCCGGGGGAGGCCCGCTTTTACCTACCGAAAAACCTCTGTTGACAGCCTCAGAACTAAAGGAAGGTAATATCAGACTGGCTTGTCAAGTGAAAGTAAAAAGTGACATTCAAATAGAGATACCCACTTCAATCTTCAATATCCGTCGCTATGATGCCACTATAGCCGAAATCATAGACTACACCTATGACATAAAAGGCATTTTATTCAAATTTGACGAGGGACAGAAGATTGACTTTTTGGCGGGGCAATATGTTCAGTTAGAAACCCAGCCTTACGGTAAGGTCAAGCAGAAGGTTTCCCGGGCCTATTCCATTTCTTCAAAGCCAGAACTGAATGATGCGCTACAGCTTATCATTCGTTTAGTCCCGGAAGGAATTTGCACTACATGGGTTCACCAATACCTAAAAGTGGGGGATAGGGTTAGCCTCACTGGGCCATACGGCGATTTCTATATTCGGGATAGTAGGGCTGATATAATTTTCGTAGCCGGCGGATCTGGAAAAGCACCTATCAAATCTATGCTCGAACACCTGGCTGTATCCGGTTGTGAGCGTAAGATGACCTATTTCTTCGGAGCCAGGACGATGAAAGACCTGTATCTTACGGAAGAAATGCAGGCTTTTGAAAGTATATTTCCTGATTTCAACTATGTGCCAGTGCTTTCCGCCCCTGAACCAGACTGCGGATGGACTGGCAAGACAGGCTTTGTGATGCCATATTTTAAAGATTCGATCAGAGATCCCAAAAACACAGAGGCTTACCTTTGCGGTAGCCCAGGTATGATAAACGCCGTTACCAAGGCTTTGCTGGAATACGGCATCCCGCAGGATAAAATCTTTTATGACAGTTTTGGATGAGGAACATGAAAGAAACACCGCAAGAAAAACGTATCCGTGCTCGCATGATGCCGGGGATAATCACCCTCACCGGCTTTTTGGGCAAAGACAAACGCAGCATTAGTGAGATCGTGTCTGCCGACGAATCTACCCTAGAAAATCTTGGGCGTACACCTGACGAGGTAGCTGCCCGCATGCAATTTTTTACAGATGCTACTTTTGACGTATTTGACGCCAAAGTAGTCTTGGAAAACAAATACGAAATCGAAACCGAAGTTACCAGGGGTAAGCTTAGCTGTCCCTATTCACATGGCGGGTTGATTCGTAAACTGATAACGACCCTTACGAATCGAAAAAACGGTTTAACCGTCCGTTGGACAGCCTTGAATATCCACTTGATAAAGGAACATCACTTCTTTGAAGGCAAAGGTTCGACCTTCAGGCTTGAGCCGGCCGATCTGGTGAAAGCTCTCTTCGACTGAAGATCTGATAAGCATCAATTACCTTTACCTTAGGCCTGAACAGCCTTCAATATCAGTTAGCGAAGTTAATCATTCTTTATTGCTATTGCTAAGGGCAATTACAATAACTAAATTGGTTACTTCGCTAACCCTTTTTTTAATCTTATTCTTCTGGTTGGGATGCACTTGCATTGTGCCATGTCATTGACTGCGCTGCAAGCTCCCTGATTCGTTGCGCTTGAAAAAACAGGACAATCCCTCCTGAAAACAATCGAGTCATTTCTCCGGTTGGGTTTTGCTCCTTTCCCGGCTCGCTTTGGCCACTCTCTATCCTCCCGTAATCCTCCCTCATTTTATAAGGGAGGGATACGGGTGGATAAGCCGTGGCATTGGGGAGGCGAAGAAGCTAGAAGCATCCAATATATTTGAACATAAGTATGGGGTTAACTGTCTGATTATCTCATGCCTACCAATTCGTAGATCTTTACGGACTTATTCTTACCTTTAACTTTAACTTCATCAAGGTAATTTGCATTCACAAAATCTTTTACCTTCTCCAGGGTAAACTCACTGATGATAATCAGGTTTTGGGTTTTGTATTCCTTATTCAGGCCTTCCAATCTGGCACCCAGGTTTATGGTATCTCCGATTGCGGTGTAATCGAAGATTTGTTCGCTTCCCAGATTGCCAACCACAGCAGGGCCGGTATTGATTCCGATACCTATCTCAAAAGGCTCTCGTCCTTCCTCCTGCCATTTCTGCTGCATCATCCTAAGCCTTTCACGCATTTGCAAAGCGGTTCGGCATGCACTGAGGGCATGATTTGTTAACGGCACGGGAGTACCATACAGTGCCATCACTTCGTCTCCCACGAACTTATCCAGAATCCCGTGATTGGCGATGATTACCTTTACCATTTCGGTGAGATATTCATGGAGGATATTCACGGTATCCTGGGGTGAATGATTCTCTGAATAAGTGGTGAAACTGCGTATATCGGAAAAGAGAACGCTGATTTCCTGCAACTCACCGCCATACTTCAAGCTTTTAGGATTTTTTAGCAATTGGCTAACCAACTCAGGAGCGAGATATTGCTGGAAAGCACTACGGATAAAGCGTTTTTCCTTCAAGGTTGCCAGATAACCCGCAACCAGGCTGGCCAGATAGATCAAGATAAGCAAAAGGATTGTTTGCACTATAGGAACAAGGAGCAAGGCTTTGGAAAAGAGGACGAAAGTCAGACCAAAATATAGCAGGATTAGAACAGATGTTACAAACACTGCCCAAAGAGGTTTCAAAGCTCTTAATAAAAACCACATCATAACCAAAAGAATCAGTTCGAGCCCCGCAAAAAGCCAAGGGTTCACCTTATGCAAGTAGTTGCCAGACATTACCATATCTATGAAATTAGCGTGAATTTCCACTCCCGGCATCCACTGTCCGCCATAGGGAGTGGGAAATTTGTCGTGCAATTCGTCTATGGTTGCCCCAATCAAAACTATTTTATCCTTAAACACTCCTGAACTGAGAAGCTCATAAAATTCATCCAGTTCAGCACCCTGGTAACCCGGCAGGGAAAAGGTGGAGTCATCCAAAACGCTTGCATATGAAAAACTTGGGTAAGTTCCTGCAGGACCGCGATAGTTAAGCAGCGTTTTATGGCCACTGTCGAATGGAATGCTTTTGCCACCCACAGAAAGAGAATGTTTTGAAAGCCGGACATAATTGTCCCAATCGGGCTGACGAACCCGTAGATTTGCCATGGAGGCAACCCCAATGCTATAAACCGGTTCGGAGTCAAAAACCTCAAAGGGAGAATAACTTCTGATAAATCCATCATTATCGGCTGTCATATTCA
Organism: uncultured Candidatus Cloacimonas sp.; assembly: GCA_964572925.1. GTDB lineage: Bacteria > Cloacimonadota > Cloacimonadia > Cloacimonadales > Cloacimonadaceae > Cloacimonas. Next base: position 65,293 of record CAZNGW010000004.1, read on the forward strand.
CGGTTCCCCAAGGGATGCCGTTTCTGGTTAGAGCTGAGACGGGAACCAACTTTTGATCGGGATCACGGGGTGTTGCACCATAGATCACTTTGCCGGCAAAGATCACTTCGCCACTTTGGTAGGCAGTTTCGGCCAAAAGGCTGTCCAATCCTGGATCGGCATTTTCCGTGAATTCCACATCGAAAATAATCTGTCTGGCTCCTGCCTGATTGAGGTTCTCGATCAACTTAGCATGATGTGAACGTGGAAAAGGCCAAGTTTCATTCAGTGCATTGAAACTGGCGTCGTCTATTGCCACGAGCACAATTTTGTCGGATACTGCCTGCTTGCCCCGCAACCGGAAAAGACTGTCCTGAGCTTTGTGTTCAAGGGTTTGGAAGAAGGGCAGAAAAAATAGCAACTTGGTCAAGATTAGCAGGATAGGTAGGATTATCAGTATTTTGTTACGCATACTTTTACTCCAAATTTAACCCCGCCTGATCAAACTCAAGCGGGGTTATGCAGTTTATAACTGGTATCAGAATCTCTGAGTGAGCAGAACTCTCCAGATAAAGTTGTCATAGTTTTTGGAGCTGTCCGCTTTGTTGCTATAGCCCGCAAATCCCAGACTGGTGTTTACGCTGAGGCCAGACAAGGGAAAAGCTTCAGTTCCCAGAGCAAAATAGCCATAATGCTGTTTTCCTTGAAAACCGCTCAGGCTTACAGTGCGATAATTCATGTAGGGCTTAATGCGGTTCTGCCAAAGGCTGTAGGCTGCACCCAGAAGAAAATTGTTATTCTTGTTATCAAAGGGAGTAAGAAGTTCCTTTTGATTGTTCAAAGAAAGAGCGAACTGCATGGTTAAGGGTATGATCGTAAAACGGTTAAGCATGGTAATATTAAATCCGTTGTTCTCGTTGTCGCTCAGTTTTGTGACGATTGATTGGACGTCCTTTTTATCAGAGCTATCCGAACCAAGGCGATAGCTGATATCAAGCTGAGTGGGAACCAATGGTATCTGGCTAATATTGTATCCTATTCCGAAACTGAGAGCACTGGATTCCCCCGTTAGTTTATCTATTGGTGAGGTAGCAACCTTGTTATTAGCTCGGTTCTGGTTGTTACTGCTATAATATGCTGCTTTTAGATAAGGGATTCTGGGTAAGCGCAAGATAGACTGTGCATTCCAACTGATCGTGGAGGTTGTTTCACTTTTATGCTTCATCAGGTTATCTTCTGAGAAGTTCATTCCCCCACTTA
>CAZNGW010000005.1:0-64769 GCA_964572925.1 uncultured Candidatus Cloacimonas sp.
CGTATCCTCCGCCACGATTTTATAAAATCCCCTTGCTTCATTGGCAGCACCAATGTGCAGATAGTTTGGTGAAGAGCTGCTTCCCAGAAGGGTGAATCCGCTATCCGGTAAGAGAGAATGGTAGATATAGTAGTTATCCGCTCCCGGAACGCTGTCCCAAAAGACAATGATGTCATTAGCTAAGATCTGCGCTGCTACCTCAACTGGAGCCCTGGGAATGGCGTCCCATGAAACCCAAAAGCGATTATAGGGGCTTTCTGTGGACTGACCGGTGCTGTCGGTGGCCTTCACCTTCCAATAATAAAGGGTTCCGGGCTGGCAAAATTCGCTGTAGATCTGCGTTGCGGTGGTTTGAAGGCTATCCGGAGCAGCAAAATCTGCACTGACATCACGATATACCGTATAGGATACAACATCACCCGGATCGGGATCCAGGGATGCCTGCCAGGAAAGCAGTGGACTGGTTAGCAACACAGTTTCATCCTGGGTCGGGCTAAGTGTATTAAAGGCAGATGGATATTCAGGAACCGCAACATTGAAGTAGAGATAGTTTTCATAGCTGGTGGTGGTTTGCCCCTGGGTATCGGTAGCGCTAACCTTCCAATAATATCGGGTGTCGTCAGAAAGCACACCGGACGGGACATGAAAAACCGTGGAGTTCAGACCCGGATAGTCTATCAGGCCACTGCTGAAGCTGCTATTGAGGGCTAACTCCAAATGATACTGCACAATATCTCCAGGACTGGGATCGATTGCCTCTTCCCAGTCCAAAACCGGGGTCAGGCTTTCCACGATGCTGGCACTGGCTGGACTGGACAAATGAAAGCGCGAAGGGGCATCGCCAATATTGGTGGTTCTCCAGGGTGTGTAGTCCACATTTCCGGTAACGCTGTCCCCAAATCTGACTGTAGGTCCCTGCTCGTCGCCCCACCAATTGTATTCTGCATTGATGGTATTACTTGCGGTGTTTTGGACACCATAGCTGGTATTGCCTACAATCGCATTGCCATCCCCCAATGCACCTCCGATTAAAGGATTAGCGCTGAAGGACAGGTAGATTCCGACGTCATTGGAAAGGATATGGTTACGGATGATGGCTGTTTGAGCATTGGTTCCATTCAGTTTAATACCGATATTGCCATCCCGGACCACGCAGCTTTCGATGTAGGATAAGGCTGCATTATTCACCCAAATATTGCCGTTGATTCCGCCATTGCGGATAACACAGTTGCGCAGATAGGATCCGGCTGCCTGATAGAGATTGAAGCGAATCCCGTTGAAGGTTCCCATTGTGTCCGAAAGCGAACCGAAGGTAGCACCTTCCGCTTGTAATCCACCTGTTAGGGAAGGACTCGAGGAACTGCCCACTGCAAACCCATAGCCGTTGTGGAATAATAATACCAGACCTGAATTTATCTTCAGAATCGGTCCACTGCTGCCATAAATGCTTATATCTCCCGTAATTTCTATTGGCACAGATGGATTGTCCCAAGTGTAGCTGGCATTCAGCGAAGCTCCGCTGATAAGAATTCGATCGGGATTATTACCGGAAAAGTAGTTGCCAACCCCACTCACCACGTCAAACGCTGCGGCATTGGTTTTAATGGGGTAACCGCCATTGTTTACAAAGCTACTACTATTGACAAGTGGACGTGCCGCTGAAGTGGCCACTATCCCATGACTGGGATTGTTGCTAAATATGCAACTCTCAAAGCGAGGTGCTGAGTTATTCACATAGACTGCGCAGTATTGTGAATTGTGCTGCAGAAATTCAAAAGTACAATTCGTAAGGACGCTAAGCCCTTCATTCAAATAGGGATTGAAGATGATCCCCAAAGGAACTTCCCCGGCCGCGCTTCTGGTAAATGTAACCCCCGTGGCTTCCAGAGAACCACGCAACACTGAGGAAGAGGAAGACCCCACCGTTATTCCCACCAGATTTGGAAGCTTGATAATGGTTCCAGATAAGATTTTAATATGAGGTGAAGCTGAATCGTAGATCGAAAAACTGCCTGTCACGAAATAGGGCACTCCTGCATTTCTCCAGGTTCCGCTGGTATTCACTGTTTCTGCACGCAGTTCGATCATGTCGAAGCTATTACCAGAAAAGTAGTTGTTCTGTCCCAGCACCCTTAGAGAATTTGCCCCAATGGAAAGAGGGTAGCTTCCGCAACCGAAGATCACATTTCCTGAAATCTGCGGCAAACGTCCCGGATTAACGTAAATACCTTTGGCAGCGTTATTATATATGGTGCAACCAGTGATGTTGGCTGTGGGACAATTCACATTCAGGGCAGCTGAACTGTTGTAACCGGCATCCTTGATTATGCAGCCGGAAAGCACACTGTAATCTGCAAAAGTATTCAGTATCAAACCGGTCCAGTATCCCAAAGCAGCTTCCCCACCGCGGAAAGTAACCCCCGTTGCATTTATCCTCCCCTGTAGCACACTGGAACTGGTGCTTCCGATAACCATGCTGATCCCGGACGAAAACTCCAACACTGAACCATAAGGAATGGTGAGCAGAGGATTTGAGCTGTCGTACAGATTTACATTGCTGGTAATGTTCAATGGAACCGGCTGCCGGATGAGAGTAATGTCGGAATTCACGGTCCCTCCCTGACAGCGGATGCTTTGGGTAGAGTTATTCAGATAGCTGTTGCCGCTGCCAAGCTTGTGGGCATCGGCAAAGAACATATTTATCGGACGGTTGTTGTTGCTGAAAACGCAGCCGGTTACAGTGAAACTGGCTCCGCTGCTGCAGTTTAGGGCATAGTTCGTGTTTTGGGTAAAAGTGCAATTAAGGATGGTGAGAGGATTATTGCAGCGAATATAAACTGCCGCAGTGGGAGTTGAGTTTACCCCGCTTATCGTGCAACCCACCAAACTGGAATTAGTTGTGTAGGTTTGGAAATCCAGTCCGTTCCAGCCTACATCAGGATCAACCGCTGTAAAGATTGCCCCTTGAGCGCTCAACCCTCCCGTTACGGCAGTGGAGGTTGTGGAACCGAGATACATGGTTTTACCAGGCCGAAACATTAATTGGGCACCGTTTTCCACTGTTAGCACAGGACCTTCCGAACCCCGCACAGTCAGATTTCCCGCTGCTTCGTAGGAAATTCCCTTGTTCGGAACCGTAGCATTCTGGGCAATAACCATTTCCTTCAGCAGGATGCGATCAGGATTATTGCCTGTAAAACTGTTACCGTTGCCGATCCCGCTCAGCATGTCAGGATTCCAATATAGCGGATAGCCATTGTTGTCCTGAAAGCTGCAATCCTGGATGAAAGCGCTGCTTGTGGATGTGTGGTAAAGCCCATAATTAGCTGAATAGCGAAAACTGCAGTTATAGAATTTGGGATTACCTCCGTTTACATCAATAAGCCCACTTGTGGAGCCGCCATACTCAAAGCTGGCATGATTGAATATCACGTTATCCACCAGCATATATTGATTGCAGCGAAGGTAATTCCAATACCCCGGTGAAGGTGTGTCGCTGTTAGCAGTGAAAAGCACCGGGTTTAGCTCCGTCCCGTTTACGATCAGCCCTCCCTTATAGGTAACCGTACTGGTATGGCCAATGTTCAAGGCTGCCCCGGAATTGAACTTAATCGTTACCCCGGCTTCGATGGTAATTACAGGTTGGGCGGTTCCATAGATACTCACTGAGCCGTTTATGATATAAGGCGAACCGGCCAGATTCCATGTGGCAGAGCTGGAAATAGTCCCGCTGATCAACGTTTCGGCAAAAGCTAATGCCAGGGGGATAATAAAGATGACAACCAACAAATATTTTTTCATGTTCTTCTCCTTTCCAAAAGGCTTTCCGGATATATTGAACTGCACCGGCAACTTGCTATTTTAGCATCAGCTTTAATAGTAGGATTTTAGCAATTTGGTCAAGTGATAATTGTATGCTCAAACCTATAATGCTGTGGCTTTTTATCAACAATTAAACCACACACTTACCCCAACCAAATCTCTGCTTCGCTTATCTCAACCAATCTTCAGACTCTCACCTGAATACTGCCTGCGATTTTTTTGGGTGGTATGTGTGCAGAGATCAGGGTTTCTTTGGCAAGGTTCACAGAAGGAAGATTGCTGACAAAACTGAGAATGAAAAAGGGCGATCCGCAGACCGCCCTGAAAATGGTGATTTTTATGAGGGTTATTCCTTGGGGAACATATACACACTAAGCCGAGATTTATCGAAAGTCAAGTATTTCCTGGCCAGATTGACGAGGCTGGCTTTGTCCAGGCTTTGGTAAAAGGCAGGATTATCAATCAAGCTGTCAACAGGGAGTCCATTTCTGATATTGGAACTCATATTGGCCGCCCAGTAATTGTTTTTAATTATGCTTTCTTCGTAGCGTTTTTGCATGGTGGTTCTGGCATTCTGAACATATTTATCGTCAAAAAGCCCTTGGCGGATACTGTCCAGGGTGGCAAAGACCGCTTTGTTCAGTTCGTCCGTCCTGTTTGGATCGCAACCCAGCCAGGTATCGGTGCGGAAGTTCGGCTTGGGATAGCGATACAATGATGTCCAGCAATATACACCATAGGTTCCGCTCATATTTTCGCGGACGTTTTCACGTAGCTTTTCGTTGGCTACAAAGGCCAAAGCATTGGTTCCAAGGTATTCCTGCAAGCTATAATTGGTTTTGCCCAGAGTCACGTTGGACACAAAACTGCGGTCACTGCCCTTGTAGAAACGGACTTCTTTCCTGCCGGAAAAGGCTTTTACCTTGGGATCGCGGATCTTGTCCTGGCGTTTCAGAGTGGGCAGATTGGCCAGATACGTTTCACAGTATTGTCTTAGCTCTGTTTCGTCGAAGTTGCCCACAATGTTAAAAGTAAAGTCATCATAGTCTCCATATCGATCCTGGAAAATACGTTCCATCTGATCCAGGCTTACTTTGTCCAGGTCCTCGGGATGCAGATTCGTTTCCAAGGGATGATTGTAATAAACGATTTGATTCAGAGTATCGTCGAAAGCATTTTCGGGGTCAAGCAGGGCATTTTGCACGAAAGCCCGCATTTGGGTGAGAGAGGCTGAAAGCGCTTCTTCGTTAAAACGTGGCCGGGTGGAATAAAGATAGATCATCTGAAACATCAGTTCCATATCCCGGGGTGAGCATTCACCATTCCAGCCTTCGCTGTAGGTTCTTATCTGGGGGGATACGTATGCAATCTTGCCAGCTGTGGCTTTCTGCAAGGCAGTTCCATCAAAATTTCCAAAACCTGCATTCCTCATATAGGCAGGAAGAACATCTGCAGCTTTATAGTCCATTTTATTCAGTGAAGCTTTTCCCCCTGGGCTGGTGGCATCCAGAACCACCTCATCGGCATTGAACTCAGTTTTTTTACTATAAACTGTTACGCCATTTGACAGCACCCATTTCCTGATTCCGCTGCGCTGCAGTGTTTCTTCTTTAACTATCTTTCCGGGAGCAGGAAGCTGTTCTAACAATGGTTCATTAACCGTGTTATCCACATAGGGTTCAACCTGGCTGCCCACCACTTCATTGAAGATCTGCAGGATTTTATTCTTATCCGGATAAGTGATTCCTGTTTTTTCAGGACCCGTTACGCTGATGGTGAGGTTTGTGGGGGTGATGATGTCGTCCACCATGGCGTTCACTTCGTCCAGAGCGATCTCAGGTAACATGCCTTTGATCATGTTTTCCCGCATTTCAGGGCTGGTGATCGTATTATTGCGAACCAGCCAGCGATAGAGGATATTCATGATCAGGTTTTCTGATTCCTGGGTGTCCTTTTGCGCTGTTTCGGTTTCGGCATTGCGGATCAATTCCAGTTTGGCGCGCTCAAACTCACCGGGTTGGAATCCATGCTGGCGGATGCGGGCAAGTTCAGTTAAGATAGTTCTCAGGCAATCTTCGCTGCGACCTTCAGCACTGATAGCGCCAAACTGAGAGCTGGCAAACCCAGCCTGCCAGTTTTGGTTGAAACCCCAGGCATAGGCAAAAGGTGCATTGGGTTGTTGGCCAAGTTCAGCCATGCGGGCATTGAACATGGTATAGAAAAGGTCTTGCTTCAGATCGTTGTAATAGGAACCCAAATCAACCACAGGGACATTTTCAGTTTTCCAGGTTGCCTCGATGTAGTTGTATGACATCTCTTTGTCCGTAACGGTTACCGCTCTGGGTTCGGCATTGTCGGGAACGGAAAATTTTTCCTTAGGGCGCGGATTTTCGCGTTTGGGAATCGCTCCGAAAAACTCTTTAACCAGTTGCTCAAGCTTGAGGGGGTCATAGTCACCCACGATCAGAACGGTTTGCAGGTCGGGGCGATACCAATCGCGGTAATAGCGAATCAGGCTTTCGGGCTTGAAGGTTTTCAAGTTTTCCTGCTTGCCGATGGGATTGCGTTCTGCATACCGTGAACCGGCCATGCGAACCAAATCAACCTTGTCGCTAACCCTGCGGTTAGCGCTTTGGCCAAGCCTCCATTCCTCCATTACCACTCCCCTTTCGCTTTCTATCGCATCAGGATCAAAGCTTACCTGCCAGGCTATGTCGGAAAGGATTGAAATGCCTTTGCGCAGCTTGGCTTCATCGTCGGTGGGCAGTTTGAACTGGTAAGTCGTCCAATCGTAGTTGGTGCCGCCATTCAGGCCGTTGTGATAGCCCATGCCGATCGAGGAAAGGTATTCCACCATTTCAGAGCGGGGAAAATTCTTGGTGCCGTTGAAGCACATGTGTTCCGTAAAATGTGCCAGACCAAGCTGGTCATCATCTTCGTTCACACTGCCAATATCTACCAGGAGGCGCAGTTCAATGCGTTTTTCCGGCTTGGCATTATACATAATGTAATATTTCAGTCCGTTGTCCAAAACGCCTGAAACCAGGGACGGATCCTGTTCCAGGGGCATAGTTGCATATTCAGGAGGGATCAGCGCGCCAAGTGTGGTGGCGCAAAAAAGCATAAATATGCCAAGCCATTTCCCTTTCATTTTGTCTCCTTATTCTTTATGGATTATTGGGGATCATTGAAAATAACGTGGAATTGCTGGTCTTTGGCCAGAACCGTACTTGTGTCTCCATAGCTATATTCCTGTCCGTCAGCAGTAAGCAGCGTTACGTGATAATAATAGCTGGTTCCGTAGGCAACCCTTAGAAAGCGGCTTTCTCCTGGAGCGATGTTCTCCAAAACTCCCATCTGGAGAATGTTTACACCCCCATGCTGCCAGATGGTTGCACTGTTAATGGTCTGGGAGCTGTTATTGGTAACCTTTATGCTGGCGCGATTGGGATTCAGATAGGCTTCGAGGGTTTCACCTGCTTTAACGGTTACCCAGGTGGAATCGATAAATTGATTGGCATCGGCATCAAAGATACTGTAGGTTTCACCTACCATCCATACTTTGATTTCTTTAGTCACTTCACCGGTAAAAATGCTCTGGGTATCGGTTTGAATGTCAAATTCATGCACTCCTCCGGCTGGAATCGTGACCTGGGCACCATCTTCCACTCTGGCATAGGCTGGGTAGGAACTGATATTCAGGACACGGAACCTGGCGTCTGATTCGCAGGCGGAAAGCAGCAGCAAAATCGCCACTACCGCCAAAGCCGTCCAAATATGGTTTTTCATGATAACCTCACTTTTTTCAAGGCAAGTTTTTAGGGTTCTATGAATTGTGTCAAGCAGAAAGAGGGCAAACTACCTTCTTAGCCTTCTATCCTGAGGTCTATGCCTTATCAAGCAGAGTTTGGGGACGAAGGCAGCGCAAGACCACCTCCTTGAAACTTCCAGATATATCTTTATGGGCAGCTATGAATCCAGGTTGTTTTATCAGGTGGCCTGCCAAGCTTCTTGCTTGCTTGCCTTGCTTAACCCACCCTCAATCCTCCCTCAATCCACCCTCTTGATAATGAGGGAGGGTAGTCAGTGGATTGCGAGAGAAAACAGAGTTGCGACCAGGGATGGTCAGACGAACCATCACGGGCTCTCATCCCGATCCCCAACCCACAATGGGAAAGGCATGGCCAAGGTGCCAACTTTATGGGGTTGCCATTCTCCCAATTATCAAAGACAGTGGAGTGTCCATGGCTGCAAGCTTCACTTGCTGTGCCAAGCAAAGGAATTCCTCTTTCATAAAATTTGATGTCTGTTTGATTTGAAAGAGAGCCTTATTTTACTCCAGGAATCATCTCCGGTCACCGTTAAAAAAACTTCTTGACCTATTTTCCCCCTTCAGACGTATGTGATATAATAAGCTATTATGTGTGAGGTGCAGCAATGCGCAAACTGATTATCGCCGGTAATTGGAAGATGAATAAAGGCTTGAACGAAACACGGGATTTCGTGAAAAACGTTGTCACCGAGATAAGTAAGTTTCAGCCTGGCAGGGTTATTCCGTTGATCGCACCTGCATATCCATTTTTAGTTGAAGCACTTAGGGAGACTTTTGGATCAGCCTTGATGATAAGTGCTCAGGATGTTTCCCTGCACGACAATGGAGCTTTCACGGGTGAAGTTTCTGCTTCCATGCTGGCTTCAATGGGCTTGAAGTATTGCATCATAGGTCATTCTGAACGCCGGCAATATCATGGCGAAACGGATGAAAGCGTAAATCAAAGGCTCTTTAAGCTGCTGGAAAGTGATATTAAGCCTATTGTTTGCATCGGGGAAACCCTGGAACAAAGGGATGCCGGAGAAACAGAGAATGTGATTGTCAGTCAGTTGTCTGGCGGGTTGAAAGGTTTGAAACTGAACAGTGGAAATGAGATCATCATCGCCTACGAACCTGTTTGGGCTATTGGCACAGGCAGAACTGCCACACCACAACAAGCCCAGGAAGTTCATTCGCACATCCGGAAATGGCTTTGTGAAAACTATGGCACGAATGTGGCTGAAAACTTGAGCATTCTGTATGGCGGCAGCGTTAAACCAGATAACATAAAAGAGCTATTGGAATGCCCTGATATTGATGGCGGTTTGATTGGCGGTGCCTCGCTGAAAGAAAATGACTTTCTGGCGATGGTAAATACTGCAGTATCCATTGGTTGAACCGATTATAGAGCAAGCCATAAGAATCTATGTTACAAAGAATAAAAGAGAACGACAGATAGTGATCTGAGGACATCAATAAAAGAAGATCTGTCGATCAGGTTATCAGAGTTCCATTACGAATCCAAGGAGTATTAATGATAGACATCAAGTTCATTCGCAGCAATGCGGAAATGGTTAGAGAAGCGATAATAAACAAGAATGAAAAGGCCGATCTGGATGCCTTGCTGGCTCTGGACGATCAACGCCGGAAACTGCAGTTCGATTTTGATACTCTGAAGGCTCGTCAGAACAGCGTTTCCCAAGTTATCGCCCAGAAAAAGAAAGCCAGAGAAAATGCAGAAACGGAACTGCAGGAAATGGCCAGCGTGGCAGAAGAGATCAAGCTGGTGTCAGCAAATCTGAATGTAGTGAGTACCGATTTTGACAAGCTGTTGCTAACCATACCCAATGTCCCCCAGCCGGAAGTTCCCATTGGCAGGGACGAATCCGCCAATACCATTGCCAAAATCTGGGGTGAACAACCTGTTTTCGGCTTTGAGCCAAAAGACCACCTGGAAATCGCAACGCAGAACAAGCTGCTCGATCTGCCTCGCGGTGCCAAAATCAGTGGGAGCGGATTTCCGATCTACACCGGACAAGGAGCCAGGCTGGAACGTGCCATTATCAATTTCATGCTGGAATTCCATCTGCAAAAGCATGGCTACGAAGAGCTGATGGTGCCCTTGGCGGTTAACCGCAAAACCATGACCGGGACAGGTCAACTTCCAAAATTGGAAGAAGATATGTATCATATTGATGAAGACGATCTATTCCTGATTCCCACTGCCGAAGTGCCAGTTACCAACATCTATGCCGATGAGGTACTCAGCCACAAAGACCTGCCCAAATGCTATGTTTCATACACACCTTGTTTCAGGCGTGAAGCAGGTTCTTATGGCAAGGATACCAAGGGTTTGCAGCGTTTGCACCAGTTTAACAAAGTGGAGATGGTACGTTTTGTGGAGCCGGAGCAGTCTCCTTTAGCCCTGGAAGAAATGCTGAACAATGCAGAGGCAGTTTTACAGGCTTTCGGACTGCATTACCGTGTGGTAAATCTTTGCACCGGCGATCTTTCTTTTGCTTCGCAGCGAACCTACGACCTGGAGGTTTGGGCTCCGGGATCCGGAAAATACCTTGAGGTAAGTTCTGTTAGTAATTTTGGTGAATTTCAAGCCCGCAGAGCCAATATCCGCTTCAAAGACAAGGATGGCAAGGTGCGGCATGTGCATACCCTGAATGGATCAGGTCTTGCCACCCCCAGACTGATGATCGCAATTCTGGAAACCTATCAACAAGCCGATGGCAGCCTTGCTCTGCCCAAGGCTATTAAACCCTGGCTGGAGATCAAGTTATGAAAAGAATGTTCTGTTTATTTGCAGCGCCCAAGAGTTTTCAAGTATCGCTTCCTGAACCCATGCAACCATCCTACCACACCGAACTGAAAACGGGGCAGGAGCTTAGCCTATACCACCATTTTGCCAATAAACCCGTCAACGACAGTTTTTTGGACATCAGTGAGCATGGCTTCAGCTTCTGTGAAGGCATTCTCCTGTCCCATAATCCCCAAAACCTGAAAGCCATCCTGAAGGAAGGCAAACACAGCGAAATCGCCGCCATTCACGGCCAGTTTTTCTGCATGCACTTTGACGGACAAGCTCAGGAATTGCGGGTCTATACCAATGTAAGCAACAACTTGCGGGTTTATTATTACCACGAGCAAGGGACAATGATCGTAGCCAGTTCCCTGCGCCTGATCATCGGTTTGCTGAAGGCCAATGGGATCGTCTGCCATCCTGACGAACTGGGAATGCGCATGCAGCTTACCTATGGTTTCATGCTGAAAAACTACACCAGTATTGCTGAAATTCGCAGGATTGGAGCAGCCAGCATCTTGCGCTACAATGACGGCAAACTGAGCGTTCAACCCTATTTCCGCTACACTATCGAGCCCCGCTATCATGATTACAAAAAATGTGCCGACGACCTGACTGAACTTTATACAACAGCGGTTCGCAATGGAATAAACCGGGATGGACAGCAACGGCATTTTGCCTTTCTGAGTGGCGGGTTGGATTCCCGCTTAACAGTTTACACCATCCACAAACTGAAAACCAAGAACGTGGATATACTGAATTTTTCCCAGCCCGGCTATCTGGATCAAACCCTGTCCAAAAAGATCAGTGACCTCCTGGGCTACAACTATTCATTTTTCTCGCTGGGTGGCGGGGAATACCTGAAAAACATCGATGACGTTCTGGATTACCATGAAGGTCAGAATGCGATGCATGGTGGAGCACATCTCTATTCAGCGATCCGTTCAGTTGACCTAAGCAAGTATGGCGTGATGCATAGCGGTTTGATGGGCGAAATGATCAAAGGTGCTTTCCTGGACGGCAAAAAGCAGGTTCCGGTGAACTTTATGACCGGTGCATATTCCACCAAGCTGCTGCATACTCTGATTCCGGATATCAAAAATATGGCTTCTGATTACATCAATAACGAGCATTTTCTTCTGGAAAACCGTGGTTTCAACGGCATGACCAATGGCGATCTGGCTTGTTTGAACCTCAGCTACAGCGTTTCACCAAATCTGGATCCTGCCTTCATGCAATATTCTCTTTACATCGATCCCGCCATGCGCTATGGAGCGAGGATGCAACTCTATTGGACTACCAGGAATTATCCCGATGCAGCCAAACTTACCTGGGACAAATTCAACAGTCCGATCAATACACCCTATTGGCTTGCCTATCTAAGGTATTACCTATGGAGAGGGACGAACCGCATCAAAAATACCCTGACCGGCCAGGAAAACAAGCTAAACATGAATCCCTTCAAATACTGGTGGGCTACCAATCCTTCCCTGAGACAGCATTTTGAGCCAAAGTTCCGGGTTCCCGAAACGATTGTTCCCCTTATCAGCAAAGAACTGGTACGCGACATCAATCTGATGTTCAGTGAAGGGACTTTCGGCGACAAACTGCTGGGCTATACAGCAGTTCGCAGCCTGCAATATCTGCTGCTTGAGGATTGATATTCAGTAGCAAAATCTGCTTCCTCTGCCGGATTTGTTCTCCTGAAGTTCCTTCTTGAATTGCGCTATCATTAAGCGTCCATTAAGGGTGTGACCCTTATTTCACGCTTATTGCACCCTTAATGCAAGCAAGAGGCGAGCGAGGGATACCGAAAAAAAGCTTGACCTGAAGTCCGCTTTATTACGATTAGTTTAGTTTAGAGAACTTCATAGAGGTGTAGCCATGTGCAGGATTTTAAACCATGGCAACTGTATCGGGGACATAAGTTTAAACTTATTATCCAAAAGAAATATCAGATCTCAGGAAACAGCCTCTATTGGCTCGCTATAAACAAGGGGAATAAATGAAAGACAGCCTAATATACCGCTCATGCCGGCTCTCTCCGGTGCTTTTGGCCATCTTGCTGGCAACCGTGACTTGCGGACTATATGCCAAACACTCGGATGAATTCATGCTGGGCACCTATTCATACATCATGAACAGCTTTCCGTTTTTCTACGAAAACCGGGAGCTGCTCAGCCGCCAGATGCAACAACTGGGATACAACAGCACTCTCCTTGAGACCGATTACAAGGATCCCGACCTAAAAGGCCTGTTGGACATGATGGATAAATCTGGCTTGGACGTTTGGATCACTGACCGAGGCTGGAGTAATGATTCCGCCAGTCCCTACCGCTATGCCCTCACTCCGCTTTCCACCTCGAATTACCTGAGGTTCGAAGCTGAATTCAGCAGCCAAAAAGCAGTCAAGAAAGGAGACGGTTCCGATCCCCACTTCTGGTATGCCTTTCGCAACGATGAAAATATCAAACGCAAAGGCAAAGCTGCCAAGTCCGCCCAAGCCTCCTATGGATATGTGTGGAAACTCACCCGCGGCAAGGACAAACCAGGCTATGCCCTGTCCGATCTTCGCTACCGCTGGCCAAACGTGAATGGGGATTACATCCGTTTCGGGAAGGAATTTCATCTCTATCAGAAAAACCGTCCCTCCTATGAAGATAATTATCTGTGGGTTACTTACCGGGTGAAAGTAAAGAATCTGCAGCCAGGTTTGAAGCCAGAGGATGCCCTCTTCAAACTGAGCCTGGCGGGCTTTGAGCTTTCAGGTGGCGGATTTGCCCCCGAAGCCAGACTGGTATCCCAAAAACAGGGTAACGAAACGCTATCTGAAACGGTTTTTACCTATAAAGACTATCTAACTCAGAAAAGCAGCGGCGATTTCTTTGAAGTCCGCATCAGGGCTTCCTATCCCGACCTGGTGGCAGCCAATCTGCTGACCGCCGATCTGGACAATAACCCTGCCTCGGCTCCCAGCTATTTCCTGCTACGGATAAACAACCTGAACCCGCGTCTGTATTGGCAGGGTAATTGCGACCTGGAAGTGGATTACGTGGAAATGGAAGACCAAATCCACCATGAACTTAGCAGCGATCCAGATTTCTGGAAACAAGGCCTTTTGAACCGTCTGGTAAACCTCACGGCAGCAGGAAATGGAAATGTAAGAGGATTCTATGCCTTTGACGAACCCTATCAGGGTCAGTTCGATAGCTTCCACATCCTGGAAAACATGATCAGCGATGCCGGATATCAGATGTTTTCCGCAACCTACGACTACCAATATGGCAAGGTGGTTGTAGATAAAAAAGGTCCGCAGTATTACAACCACCTTGCCGGTTTTAGAGAAACGGTGAAACCCCGCATCCTGGCCAACGACATTTATCCAGTTTGCCCCGGCATCCGTTTTGACCCGGGAAAAAGCAAGGCTGACAAAGCCAATTTTATTCAGAATGTCCTTGATCGAAAACTGATCCCCGTTTATCAAGCTGGAAAAGACTATTGTCTTCAGGACGAAGACAGGCTTTTCTATCCAATCGTTCAGGCTTTTGGGCTTTGGGGTAAATCCGGCGACAAAGAACAATGGCAATCCTGGATCAGACCTCCCGACGCCACCTTGAAAGCCATGATGTTTCTTCCCCTCTGCTATGGGGTTGATGGAATTATCCACTATCGCTTCCAAAGCTATAATACGCCTGAAGGATATGGCGATTTTGCTGCGGTAAGCGCTTTGCAGGACGGAAAAAACTATCTGCCTCCCAAGCAAACCCCGGAAACCTGGAACCTGCTTAGCCAAACCAATCCTAAGGTGAAGCTATATGGCACCATGATCCGCAACCTTAGCTGGAAAGGCTCTCAGACCGTGATGCTGAAAGAACTGAAGGACAAAGCCCTTAAGCAGAATGCCATGCTGAGTTCGGTTAAAGTAAAACGAGCGAAAAATGGAAGCTACGAAGGCTATGTTCAACTGGGAGTATATCAGGATGCAGACGGAAATCCCTATCTGATGGCCGTAAACCGTCGCGGAAATTACTTCAAAGCAGGCAAATACAGTGATGCCCGCTACGTTCCGCCCACCCAATACGCTGAATGTTTCCCCGAAGCTGAAGCCCAAACCATCCTGTTCAGTCCCGACGAACAAGCCAGAAAACGCTTTGGCGGTAATCCGGCTCTGCTCGATCCCGTGAACAACACCGTGTATTTTGGTTCTAATGGCGTAATCGAGCTAAGTCTGCCGGCTGGAGAAGGAAAACTGCTGCAAATGATCGGTGAATCCCAAGCCAAAGCTATCCGGGCTTTGGAAACCCAACCGCAAAAATAAGGAATACTTAGATGGATCAATCAAGTTTTGACCTCTTTGAACTGCTGAAGATAGTTCTGGCAAACCGTAAGTTGATAGCCCTTATCGTGATTCTGGCAGCCCTTGCCGCCGTGCTCTACAGTTTGCTTGCCCCGCAGATTTGGGCTTCCCGGGCCAGCTTTTTTGCTGTAGGTGAAGCGATTACAGATCTGCCTTTCAATATTCCCGGGATTTCCTCCATTTCGGCAAGCCTGTTGGGAACCGACAGCTCCGATAAAGCAGAGAACTTTATCACGGTGATGCAAAGCCGGACTTTTTCGGAAGAAGTGATCAGGAAATTCAACCTTATCCCCTATTTCAAACTACACAATCCCGATTCCCTTCGCAACATGGACGATGCCCTGAAAAAGCTGTCCTCCAAAGTGATCAGTATGGATATAGATACCAATAGCGGTTTGATTTCGATAGCAGCCAAAACCAAGAACAAACAGCTATCCCTGGACATAGTGAATCACTATCTGAAACGTTTGGATGAATACAACCGCAAGCAAAAGGTTACTCAGAGTAAGCTTAACCGCGAGTTTCTGGAAGAGCGGGTGAACGAAACCCGGGCTATTCTGGACTCTCTGATAGCCGTGAACAGAAGCTTCCAGGAAAAGAACAAGGCCATAGACCTCGAAACCCAGGCCAAGGCTATGGTCGATTCCTATGGTGCCCTGATTGCCGAAAAGATGAAACTGGATATTGAACTGGAACTTGCCAAAGCCAGCTATGGAAACAGCAGTCCGTTACTCAAAGAACTTATCCTCAAAAAAGATGTTTTGGAAAATCAGATTAGATCTCTGGAAAACAGCGGTAAAACCCCCAAACCGGAATACCTGCTGGACATTGACAAGATTCCCCTGATTTCTTCACAGTATGCGCAGATCAAGATGAACCTGGAAATATACAAAGCGGTGTATGAATTCCTGTATCCCCAATATGAGGCAGCCAGGCTTTCCGAACTGAAAGACATGCCCACATTGGAAATACTCGATCAACCTCGTTTGGCCGGACGCAGGGATAGCCCACGTAGAGCGATTATCTGCATTATCGCCACACTTGTAGCCTTCCTAATGGCCATCATGATTGCCCTGATCAAAGAAATGGTCGCTAAAAACATCTACAGACTGAGATCCACGCCCAAATAATGAATGCTGCCTCTTCCGGAATGTTCAGGAAACCTGGAATAGCCCTGCCTGTAATGCAGGTGGTTCTGGTAGCCCTGGCCGTGGCCGGAAGCCTTGCTTTGGGTGCTCTGGCCCAGCAATTGATCTTCCGGCGCCTGGTCTTTGCTCTTTTAATCGTAGGTGCCTGGGCTGCCTATGCGATTGTCTTTGGGCTCACCCTGGAAAAAACGCTGCCTCTTCTGGCATTGTTTTTCATTAAACCTTTGGAGATCGGTTTCTACCTGGTTTTGGTGCTGTTTATTTTTCTCGGTTTAGTTGAGTTCCTCCGCAAAGAGGAAGCCAGATTATACATTCCCTATCCTCTGGCCATGATGGTGTTGCTTTTTTTCGGAGTCCTGAGCGCTACCAAGATAAATGTGCCGATGGGCTATACCTATTTTTTCAGCTCGATTGTCGTGCCGACCCTGGTTCTGATCCTTTTCCGTAATGTCCGCTTAACACGCCAGGATCTCTTTCTCTGGATGCAGGCTGTGGTTTATGCCGCAGTGGTGGTAGGTCTGTATGGAGTAATAATAGCCATCTTGAATCCCAATGAGCGCATGGGTTCATTCTGGGTGACAGCGATGACCATCAATGGTTTTTATACGGCTGGGTTCTTTTTTGCCATAGCCTTGGTGTTTCACCACAAAAAGCAAATTCTGAAGCTATTTAATGCCCTGGCAGCGTTGGTGATCTTGCTGGGAATGCTTTATACCTACACCCGCATGGCGGTCCTGGCCATTATGTTTGGAATCTTCCTGTTCATGCTCAGGATGAAGGCCATGCGCTATTTCGGGCTTGGTTTCCTGATCCTGCTGCCGTTACTGATCCCCTCCTCCATGGCCAATCGTATCCAAACAGGATTTCAGATAGACATCTCCCTGGTGATCAGAGCCCTGGCCTGGTATCTGTCGGTTACCCAGATCATCCGGCATCCCCTTACAGGTATTGGCTTCAGCGTTTGGTCTACCTGGTATCCCACAGTGATCCCCCTTAGAATTCTCTATGCCCAGCATTCTCATAATGTCTATTTGAACCTGATGGTGGAGATTGGGATTATCGGAACAGCGGCCTATTTTTATCTGGTGTGGATGGTTATGCGCCGTTTTTGGCGTTGCTGCATCCATAACAGCTCGGACATTCTGACTTATGGGATGTGGGTGGCAATGATGGCTCTACTTTTCGCCTGCATTACGGATATCTTCATTCAGCAATTCGAGATCAGCATTCTGTTTTGGGTTTCCCTCGGAATGATGCTCTCGCTGAGCAACGCAAAGGAATACAATGAACGGTTTTAACAAGCTTGTGGAAGTGGTTGCCGCATTGCGCAACAAAACTAATGGCTGTCCATGGGACATCAAACAGACTCGCGAATCCTTGGTGCCAAATTTCATCGAAGAGCTTTACGAAGCCGTGGAAGCTATCGAAGACAAGGATAATGAAGCTCTGCAGGAAGAGCTTGGAGATCTGCTGCTGCATATCGTGTTTCAAGCTCAGATCTCTGCCGAGGAAGGAGTTTGGGACATCGCCGGAGTTCTGGATAAAATAAACGACAAGCTCGTCCGACGACATCCCCATGTTTTCGGTGAGCTATCTCTTGATGATGCCGAGGCAGTAAAAATGAATTGGGAACGCATCAAAAAGAAGGAAAAAACCGAACGTAAGTCGGTGTTGGACGGCATCCCCAGAACCATGCCGGCATTGATCCAGGCACAGCGAACCCAGGAAAAGGCTGCTTCAGTGGGTTTTGACTGGCCGGACTTAGCACCCATTTTAGACAAACTGGAAGAAGAACGTGAAGAGCTAAACGAAGCCTTGGCCATCAACGATATTGAAATGATCTCAGAGGAACTGGGAGACATGATCTTCACCTTGGTGAATCTGGCACGTAAACTTCATATTGATGCGGAAGCAGCCCTCAAGGACTGCACCCGCAAATTCACCCGCCGCTTTCACAGTATCGAAGCGCATTATAATGCCAGCGGAGAAGACATCCATGAAGCAAGCCTTGCAGAACTCGATTCCCACTGGGAAAAAGCAAAAAAGCATTAATTTCGTAAACCGCCTGAAGCTGTTCTTTATAGTCGGCAGCATTCTGATCTTCGTATTTTTTGCCGTCTATATCCAGGTTCTGATCAAAAAGGCCAAAAGTGAACAGGAATTTGTGCCGCGCATTTTTGCGCAATACATTGCTTACACAGACAGCTATTTGAGAGCAGCAGAACGCTATGCCCAATTGCTGACGGAGATTAGTTCCAAGTATCTGCAATTCACAGCTTCCGAAGATTTTAAGCAAAACCTTTGGGACTATATCAGCACGGAATTCATGCCTGAAAACCCCATTTCAGTGATCATCACCGATGCCAATTACCAGCCCCAAATGTGGAAAAACGTGGGTGTGCCAACCGACTCCCTATTCTCCGAACTCTGTGTACAAAGCCGTAACAAGCTGGATAACCTGATGAAAAGAATGGTGCAGACGCCACTTACAGATGACGGCCACATCACCGGTTACGCTTTCTATAGCAAACCCATCTCTTTTGAGCAATTCATCAAGAATGTGGATTATTCCATCATCGTTACCGACCGTTACAAACAACCTCTTTTCTGGCGCAATGCCGGAGTCCCGGAAAACACCGGCTATTATCAAATCTCTACCGAGCAGCAACAAATTCTGGCCAATCTGATAGGAGTAATGGACGAAATTCCTCTTTCCAATCAGGCTGACAGCCTTGGCTTTATCTACTTTTCCACGCCAAAGTCATTGTCTCATATCCGTTACATAGTCCTGCTGGAGCTGTTGCTGGCGACCATGGTGATCTTTTTTGGGGGATATGGTCTTTTCCTTTTGCGTAGAACTGAAAAAGACACCCTCTGGATTGGACTGGCAAAAGAAACGGCTCATCAATTCGGAACACCCATCACCTCGCTGATGGGTTGGCTGGATTATTTGAAAGAATCCCCGCCCGACGGGCAGCAACGCGATGTGGAACAGATCGTTCAACACATGACAGCCGATCTTAATCATCTGCGCAACATCGCTTCCCGCTTTGGCAAAGTAGGAAGCATGACCAAGCTGGAACCGCAAGACCTGCATCAGATCCTCTCCGGGATTGTAGACTATTTTCAGCACCGGATGCCTCATTTGGGAAATAGGATCGATATCCATTTCATCAGTAAAGTGGAAGGTATCAAGGTGATGCTTGATTTGGAGCTGTTCAAGTGGACATTGGAAAATCTGATTAAAAACTGTGTTGACGCCATGAGCAAAAAAGGCGGAAGCATCATCGTTACCGCCACCCAGAAACAACCCTGGATCTATATCCATATCCGCGATGAGGGAAAAGGCATACCCCGCAGCCAGTGGAAACATATCTTCGAGCCTGGGGTTACTACCAAAACCCGCGGTTGGGGATTGGGGCTAAGCCTTGCCAAACGCATCATCGAAGAATATCATAATGGTCATATCAGGGTAATCCAAAGCACAATCGGCGAAGGAACCACCTTCGAGATCAAACTTCCAACCCAAAAGCACCCAAAGGAGAAAGCATGAGTTATGTCCTTACTCCACAGCAGATGAAACAAGTGGATCAGCGCGCCATAAACGAACTTGGCATTCCTTCCAGGCTTCTGATGGAAATAGCTGGAAAGGGTTGTGCCGATTACCTTGCTGGGCATTTTCCGGAATACTTGAAAGGCCGGGTAGCAATTTTGCATGGAACTGGCAACAACAGCGGGGATGGCTTTGTAATAGCCCGCTGGCTGAAACATTCTGGAGTTAGCGTTGCCCTGATCTGCGTCCAGCACGGCACGTTTACCCAGGAAGCGGGTGAAAACTACGAGATCTGTCGCAAACTCGACATTCCCACATTTCTGGTGGATAACAAAGAGGGACTTACCTGGCTGAAAGAACAACTGGATTTCTGCAGTATGGTAATCGACGCCATCTTTGGCATCGGCTTTCGGGGAAACCTAAGCCCCTTTCAGAAAGAACTCTTCCAGATGCTGGGAAAACTACAGGCTTCAATGATCGCCATAGACATTCCCTCCGGTCTGAACGCCGAAACCGGGATTGGCTTGGATGGTTTCAGGGCAGATTGCACTCTGGCTATCCATGCGCCAAAAACCGGCATGCTGATCAGGCACGGAAAACACATCTGCGGCCAAGTGGCCACAATCACCTTGGGAGTTCCCGATAGTTATAATGAGGATGCTAAGGCCGCTATGCTGATTGATAAAGACAGCCATACCTATCCAAATCGTTATCATGATGCCCATAAAGGTGCTTATGGTCATGTAGCCGTGATAGGGGGTTCCCTGGGTTATACCGGTTCCGTGATCATGTCCGCCAAAGCTGCTTTGCGAGCTGGAGCAGGATTGGTTCGTCTGCACAGCAGGATGAACATTCAGGATTATTACATGCATCTACCTCCGGAGATCATGTTTATCCCGCTGGCGGAAGATGGGGACAGCGAACTGCCCCACCCAGAAATACTTGAGCTGATGCTCGATTGGGCAGACAGCATTGTGGTAGGGCCGGGATTGGGGCTGGATGCCTATGCCCAAGCTGTGCTGAAAAAGGTTCTGACTCACGGAAAAGTCCCTACAGTAGTAGATGCAGACGCTTTGAGGCTGATCGCAGAAGACAACTCACTGATAAAAGAACTGAAACGGAAGAATATTCTGCTTACACCCCATCCAGGTGAGTTTTGCGCTTTGGCCAGGTTGGATATGGAGGCCCTGAATTCTGACCTGCTCGGAAGCTTGAAAACCTTTACCGATAAATATAAGGCCCGGGTTCTCCTGAAAGGTGACACCAGCATTTTCAGGGACGCAAAACGGACTATGTTCAATACTTCGGGAAATGATGGACTGGCTACTGGTGGCAGCGGAGACGTGCTTTCGGGAATCATAGCATCCTTTGCAGCTCAGGGCTTGGAACTGGGTAAAGCTGCGATCAACGCCAGTTATCTTATGGGAAGAACGGCAGAGTATCTGGCTACGAAACGTTTAACTCCCTCCATTCTGCCAACTGACATTATCGATAACCTGTTTTTAATAGATAGCCAAGACCAATCATGAAACTAATCTATACAGCTGTCCTGATCGGATTCATCAGCCTGGTGCTGTTGTTTCTACCCAGGTATTGCCAGGCGGAACAGCATTCCGGAAAAGTCGTTCCCAACGATTCATTAAAAACCAAGGACACAAAAATGCATAAACTTGCAAAACTTAAAACCCCTATCTTTTGGGCGGAAGGCCATCCGGGGACACTGGACAGGGAAAACTGGACAATTCAGGTAAGTGGTAGCTGCGTTAGCCCAAAAACCTTCAACTGGAGCGAACTGCTGGACTTGCCGCAAAGCGAGGTGCAGGGTCGTCTTACCAGCGTAACACGCTGGTCGGTGGGTGGCTTGTGGAAGGGTGTGCCGCTTTCTGCAATCCTGAAGGAAGTTGGGATGAAATCATCCTGCAAGTTCATCCGCTTTTGGAGTGTTGGCGAGGTCTACGACACTTCCATTCCTTTGGAAATTGCCTTGAAGGAAAAAAGCCTTCTGGCATATAGCTTCGATGGAGAATTGCTTACCGAAGATTATGGCGGGCCGGTGCGAGCCTTCATACCCTATCTGTGGGGTTACAAATCCGCCAAGAGCGTGGTAAAAATTGAACTGATGGACTACTATGTTCCGGGATATTGGGAACAACGCGGTTATACAGACAGCGCAGAAATTGAAGCGGGAGTGTGCCGTGACATCAACGACGGCGGAAAGATCAAAAAGATACCGGACGGCGAGGTTACCGGCTTTAAAGAATGAAAAGAGTAAAACCAATTCCCTTCACCTCATTCCTGGCACCCTTCACCTCATTCCTGCGAAAGCAGGAATCTCCAGCAATTTCAGGAGATCCCGGATCAAGTCCGGGATGAGGAATTCACGTTACCGATGAAACTCTGGCTAACTTATGGCAAAGCAGTTCTTTCCATGCTGTTTTGGTCGCTTACCTTTGTCTGGTTCAAGATCGCGTTCCGCAGCTATCTGCCATTTGAAATAACTTTTTTACGTCTGGCACTTGCTTCTGGCTTGCTCTTTGCTGTTATCTGGCTGGGCAGGCAGCGCGAGCCGATCCGTAGAAAGGACTACTATCATCTGATGCTGGTGGCTTTCTGCGAACCCTTTTTGTATTTCATCGGGGAAGCCAATGGCATGCAGTTTGTATCTTCCACGCTGGGGAGTTTGATTATCTCGACCATACCTATCTTTTCCGCTTTGGGAGCCTGGCTGTTTTTAAAGGAAAAGATCAGCTTTTCCCTGATCCTGGGTTTGTTGGTTTCCACTGGCGGGGTAGCGGTGATGAGCTTGGGCAGCAAGGATTTTTCCGCCACCCTGAAAGGTATTCTTTTTTTGATGATCGCGGTTTTTGCCGGGATGTTTTACGGTATCACGGTTCGCAGCCTCACCTTACGTTACAAAGCTCTTACCATTGTAGCCTGGCAGAGCTTTTTTGGCTTGCTCTATTTTTCTCCTTTGTTCCTGATTTTCAACGGTCGCCATTTCTTCAGTATGCAGCATGATCCCATGGGACTGGTAACCATTGCCGCCATGTCCATTTTTGCTTCAGTGGGTGCTTTTATGCTCTATACCGGCGTGATCAGAGACCTGGGAGTGATTAAAAGCAACGTTTTCACCAATCTGATCCCCGTATTCACGGTTATTCTGGCCTTCCTGGTTTTGGGCGACTGGTTGACCGCTCTGGGAGCAATCGGACTGACGCTTACCATTTTAGGATTACTGCTGTCCCAATTAAAAGACCTGAACAGGTTATTCAGGAACTCCAGATAGTTAACAAGATTGCAGATACTATGGAAAGCTACAATCTCCCCATTATTCACACCTCGACAACACTCATCAAGCTTTGCCTCTGATCATTTCAACCTCAGTAGCTTACCACTTAGCTTAGCACTTTTGCTTTGCACGCTGTAAAGATATACTCCCGAAGGCATGGTTTTTCCCCTGTTGTCTGTGCCATCCCAGTTTATCTGTATGGATTCATTGGTTTTCTCGGCATAAAAAACGCTGCTTTTCACCAACTGCCCTTTCAGGTTGTAGATTTTCAGTTCCACTTGGCGGGGGCTGCCAAGCTTGAAACTGATCGTTGTGGACTGCGCAAAGGGATTGGGATAGCTGGCCAGATCACTTAGGATGGCCTGGAGCACCATATCCTCATCACTTACTTCTGTAGTCTGGATGTCCAGGTAGCACGCGCTCACCGAGCTGAAGGCATAGTAGCCGCTGTATTCTGAATTAAAATAGTAGTTTAACTGATTCCAGGCCAGCATGGTTTCCTCAGGATGCCGGGCAGCGAGTAGATTAAAATCATTTTTAACGCAAACCCCCATTGGAATGCCGGTTTCCACCACCCCCGTTGCAGTTACATGACAACGTATCAGATCGTAGATCCGGTAATCCTCATAGGCGATCGACATACTCGGTATCAGGATCGTTTTTTCTCCGGTTCCATGATCGATTATGGGCGAATCCACTATCTGGAAATCCCCAGTGCCGAGATAAAGCCCCGTGATGTCATATTCCAGTTCGCCTGCGGCATTGATACGCTGTAGATACAGAGTGTAGGTATTATTGGCACTATTGTAGTTGTAGAACGTTGCACTGATCCCGTCTTTGATATCCACATTGGCGAAGGTTCTGTCTCCGTTCATTCCGGAGATCATTTGAACTCCACCTCCCCATAGCCAACTACCTTGGGGGGATATAAGCTGAGCCCGGGTCAAGGGACCCAGAACCACGATCGCCAGATTGCCGTTGATGAAGCCAGTTTTGCCAATATCTTGACCGCTGGAACCTGAGGCAACTCCATTCCCTTGGGCATTCCAGCCGGGGCTGATGCTTCCATCAGGTTCGAAGCGCAGAACCTTTATAAATCCTTCATCCCAGATGAAATAACTACCAGTCAGCTCCTGTTTACCAATATAGTCAGAACCCGTGAAAGATTTAATCAGCTTGCCATCCGGTTCCCACATCATTTGGCCATTACTGATTCGCTGGCCAAAGATCTGTTGAGTTCCGAGGTCGGAAGTTTCACGCCAGAAAAGGTAAAAATCCGCATCCTGAGCGCTTAAATTTACATTGTCGGCATCAGGACTGATCAGCAGACCGTTTCCGGGAAAAACCGGCTGGCCGTTAATCCCTATGAGTTGAATATAAAAGGTTTCGCCAGTGGTTTCAGGGCTTGTGTAAGCTACCAGAACTTCGCCCAGGCTATTTGAAGCAGCTTCCAGAATCCGACCCATGGCCAACAATCTTCCCTCAGCTTCATAAAGCTGAGCATGCTGCAGGCTGGTTTTCTGGTAATAAACAGTGGAATAAGGAAAGTCCCGGTAATCGTTCCAAAGCTGCATCCAGCCGTCAGGAAGGCTTAGATTGGCCTGTAGCTGAGCTGCGCCATAAAAATGCCAGGCCAGAACCTCACCCTGAGGTGGCAGCAAGAAAGTTCCTTGTGGACTGATCAATTGCCGTCGCAAGCTGATATGTTGCTCTGTTATGTCTGTCCACAAAGCCTGCATATTAGTTTCCGTCTGCATCAAAACAGGCTGCTCCCTTCCAATCTTACTGCCCACTTGCAAACCGTTGTCCCCAAAGACGGAGTTGCCGTTTGCGTCAAATTTCTGCACGCGCATCAGTTTAAAGTCGGGAGCAGGATAATTAGCACTCCAGGCATACCACAGATTTCCCTGGGCATCGCATTGCATATCACCATAAATATAGTTCACCGGGCCGATATATTGTGTAGTATAGTCAGGCCAAACCTGCTGCAAGGCAGTGTTGAACTTCTGCGCATGGAAGAAAGAGTCATCACCGTTCCAGCTATGCCAACCCAGGTAGAAACTGCCATCAGGGCTTTCTGCAAATAGGCTTATATCACCATTATAGGCATATTCCACCGGTTGGGGCAGCAGCGAATTTCCCAGGTTGTCCACCTTGTTGAAGTGCAGATTTCCGCTTGGGTAAAGCGTGTTGAACAGCAGGAACGATCCATCCAGACAGCGGCGTATCCGAAAGCTGTTATAGTTCACATCGCTTTCGGGAAACAAAGGATTACTGCCGACATAGTTGCCATCCGCGCCAAGCCGGAAAATATGCCCAGAAGCTTGGTTGCTGCTGTATTTTATGGCTTTTACGATCACCCCGCCGGCCCCATCGGAAAGGGCACTATCGATATAAACACGGCCATTGAAAGATAGAATTGACTGTCCGCCATTTTGCCAAAGGTTTTGTCCATCGGAACCCAGATTGGCACCCCAAAGGTTGTTCCAATAATCTTGAGATATGCTTTTTGCCAGGATATATGCTCCGCCTGTGGAATTGGGCACCATCAAAAAACTGCTTATTCCCAGTTCGCCGAAAACCTGAACCCCGCCGGGTTGCCAGAGTGCCACACCCAGGGAATCGAGCTTTTGGGCATAGACCCTGGTCAGCATGCCATATTCTTCCACCCAGGCCACAATAAAGGCACCATCACTGCTAACAACTGCGTCTGGAGACTGCATCGGGGCAGGTTTATTGGCTACACAAAGGGCAGATTGCCAAAGCGGTTCGCCTGCGGTAGAAAACCTTTGGGCATACACATCATGCGTGCCTTGTGCGGTATCCAGATAGACCACCACATTTGAACCATCGGGAAGGGAAGCCTTGGCACCGCCATAACTGATATCATGCGCAGTGCGGATATTTGTTATGGGTTCGGCGAAAAGGCATATAATCGCAAGCATCAGCAGGCTATTACAAACAATGCGTTTCATGGGCTCTCCCTATATGTAACAAGGTTTAGCATACCTTATATCATCTGATAACAAACAGATTAGTTAAGATATGCAATTATTATTCCAGACAAGATAAATATGTAGATTAGAAAATCTGAAACAACCGGCATGGGAAACTCGTGATAATCTGGAAAGGCGAGATAAGGCCTTTTTCTAATTAGGGGAGCATTAAGCGTGCAATAAGAGTCCGACCCGTATTTCACCCTTAATGCTCCCGTAATACTACAAGCAGCGAAAGGTAGAGATTGACAAAAAGGGCTGATATGCTTTCTTGGGCTTTTGCTGTTGGAAACAGGGAAATAAGCTATATTCTATCCATTTAAGGACATAAAATGAAACAGGAATACATTCGGAATTTCTGCATCGTGGCACACATTGACCACGGCAAATCCACTTTGGCAGATCGCTTTCTGGAAAGCACGCATGTGATCGGCAAAGGCGCAGAAGTTGCCCAGGTGCTGGACAGCATGGATCTGGAGCGCGAAAAAGGCATCACCATCAAAAGCCACGCCGTGCGCATGGTGCACAACTATCAGGGTCAGGACTACGTTTTGAATCTGATCGACACACCCGGGCATGTGGATTTTTCCTATGAAGTTTCCCGGGCTCTGGCTTCCTGCGAAGGCGCGATCCTGCTGGTGGATGCCTCCCAGGGTATCGAAGCCCAAACCATGAGCAACCTCTATCTGGCATTGGAAAACAACCTGGAACTGCTTCCGGCAATGAATAAAATTGATCTCCCCAAAGCCGATATCGAAGGCACGGAACACGATATGTGCGACATTTTGGGCTGCCTGCCGGAAGACATTTTGAAGGTAAGTGCCAAAGCGGGATTGGGCATAGAAGAGCTTCTGGATGCGGTGATAAAGATGCTTCCCGCTCCCCAGGGAAATGAGGATGCCCCACCCAAAGCCCTGATCTTCGATTCCTATTTTGACATGTATCGTGGTGTGGTGGTGCTGGTCCGGCTCTTTGACGGCAGTCTGAAAAAAGGCGACAAGATCAAGCTCTTTTCCACCAATCACGAATATGAGATCGAAGAGATCGGCTATCTGGGACTGAAGTTCTCTCCCCAGAGTGAGCTTACCTGTGGTGAAGCTGGATACATAATTGCCAATATCAAAGAGGTTGCCGATGCGCGTGTAGGCGATACGATCACCCTTGCCAAAGGCGGCTGTGAAGAACAACTTCCCGGCTTTATGGAACCCAAGCCCATGGTCTATAGCGGGATTTTCCCCATCAACGGCGAAGATTATGAAAACCTGGTGGAATCCATCGCCAAACTGAAATTGAACGATGCATCCCTGATCTACGAAAAAGAAAGCTCCGCTGCTTTAGGCTATGGCTTCCGTTGCGGGTTTTTGGGAATGCTGCATCTGGAGATCGTAAAAGAAAGGATGCTGCGCGAATACAATATCCCGATTTTGGCAACCACTCCCAGTGTGCGGTTTTTGATGAAGCTGAAAAATGGCGAGGAAATTGAGGTGAACAACCCCATAGATTTTCCCGATCCGAACTTCATCGAAAGCATTCTGGAACCCTATATGGAAACCGAGATCATCGTTCCCACCGATTATATCGGAAACATTATGAAACTGGCTCAGGAACGGCGTGGAATCCAGAAAAACATTCAATATATCGACGAAAAACGTGTGGCGTTGCACTATGAAATGCCGCTCATCGAGATCATCTTCGATTTTTATGACAAGCTAAAAACCGTCAGCCGGGGTTATGCCTCCCTGGATTACGCCTTTCTGGATCACCGTCCCTCACAGGTCGTTAAAGTGGATATCCTCATCAATGGCGAAAAGGTGGACGCCATGAGCTTTATTTGCCATGTGGATAAAGCCTACAAGTGGGGGAAAAGCGTTACCGAAACCCTGTCGGAAGTGATTCCCCGCCACCTATTTAAGATAGCCCTGCAAGCAAGCATTGGAGCCAAGATCATCGCCCGCAGCACGATTAACCCCATGCGCAAGGACGTTCTGGCCAAATGCTATGGTGGTGACGTCACCCGAAAACGTAAACTGTTGGAAAAACAGAAAGAAGGCAAAAAGAAAATGAAGGAGATCGGCTCGGTAACCGTTCCCCAGGAAGCCTTTCTGGCAGTTTTGAAGGCGGATAGAGAATAGGTTTGTTTGAATAGGAACACGGATTTGCACGGATTAACACGGATTTATTCTCTGCCCCCCCTCTCGACCCATAAAATCCTGCTCCCCCTTCTTACCTTGCTGCTGGTTTCATCTCTCTCCGCCATAAACATAGGTTCCCTCTGCTTTAGCGGAATTGATAAACTGGATAAAGCTGAACTCAGCAAGGCAAGCGGTCTGACCCTTAACCAACCTTTTGATCCTGCTTCCCTGGCTGTAGCACAAACTAAGCTCTATGCCCATTTCCAGGCTCAGGGAAGGTATTTTATCCATGTCAGAGCCATAGAACTCATCCCTCTGGACGAAAATAGTCTGGAACTGGCTTTCAAGCTTGAGGAACTTCTACCTTCCACCGGAGTGGAATTCAAATTGCAGGGAATGATGGATATCAGCAAAGAAAAATTGATGCAAAACCTGCTGATTTCCCCGGAAACCACCTATGTACTCGGCAGATTGCCTCAACTGATGACCCAGATCGCTTCTTTTTATCAAAGCAGGGGGTATTTGTTTGCCAAAGTTCAGCTTGATTCACTGGTCCTTGAAAAAGAGCTGGTAGCCTATCTGGGGATCGACGAGGGAAAACCCCTGCGCATTAAGGAATACATCTTCCGCGGCAACCGCATTACCCGCGATAATACACTGCTCAGCCTAACTGGTCTGCAAAACCTGAAGGTGATCACCCCGGAAGTACTAAGCCAGGCCGAAGAAAACATCCTGCGCAAAAGCTATATCCGCGATTGCGTGGTGGAACCCATCAACGACAGCAGCCTTCTGATCAAAGTGGAGGAAGGCCGCATGACCTATCTGGAAGGCGTTTTGGGCATGAACCGCATAGACGCTCATCTTAAACTGACCGGTCAACTGCGCCTGCAATTTCTAAATCTTTGGGGAAGCGACCGCAGTATTAAGCTTTTTTGGAAAAGGCTTCCCAGTTCAAGCAGCGAACTGAGTCTCAGTTACCACGATTCAGGCTGGCCGGGCTTTCCTGTCGCTGCCGACCTGGAAATCAAACGTATCGAACAGGATTCCACCTGGATAGACAGCAAAACCGCCCTGGAAATCTACTACAGAATGCTGCGGCAAAACGTTGGCTTGGAACTGGCCACCCAGAATATCCGTCCCGGAACCCGTTATCCAGCCACCATCGAGGCATCAGATCTGAACAGCATTGGAGCATTTTGGAATTACAGCAGGATCGAAGGCGGTGCAAATCCATATCGTGGATATAGTTTCAACCTTCGATACAGGCTGAATGACTCGGAAAAGAAACTGAGTGGAGCAAGCGAAAGCTCTGCCGGAATACTTATCCCCTTCAGTAATAGAATTGTCGGTTTTCTGGGAGTGAATATCCGCAATCTTGAGAATAAATCCGCACCTCAGTGGCAGCTATATAAGATGGGAGGCTACAATAGCTTACGCGGCTACCGCGAAGATGAATTTGCCAGCTTCAGACTGGCTTGGACAAATATTGAATTGCGTTATCGGCTGAATTCAGAATCGCGGCTCTACCTGCTCTTTGATGAGGGTTTTTTGGGCAGAGCGGATAACACGCTGAAATATGATATTTTCGGAGTGGGAATCGGCATGAAAGTAAAAACAGGACTTGGAATTTTGGGAATTGAATATGCTTTGGGATATCGCGATAAATCACTATCTAATATAGGTTTGGGCATGATTCATGCAGGACTTGATCTGGCGTTCTAAAAAAATAACTTGCCAAGAATTAAGACCCTCCAAACAATGCACCAATATCAATGAGTATATAGTTGTGACTAAGGACTGTGTGAAGGATTGGCAAGGGTTTATGCCTTGTTATAATCCTTCAAATAGAACAACAGGCAATATTTTGTTTTTTAACTTGCCAACAACCCAAAAAATAACATAACCTAAGTAACCCGTAAAGGGATTTAACTTATGGAGGAATCAATGAAAAAAGCTCTCTTAATCGCATTACTCGCTATGATGCTGATCAGCATGCTGATCACTGCTTGCAAGCCGAAAGTCGAAGAGCCCCAAGAAGAAGTTGCCCCGGTCGAAGAAGTTGCTCCCGCAGTTGATACTACTGCCGCTCCTGCTCCTGCCGAAGCTCCTGCTCCTGCACCTGCTGCTCCTGCTGGCAAATAAGCACACGCTGAAAACACATTAGCGCAGTCCTTAAAAAACGGGTATCTTCGGATACCCGTTTTTTTTACCTTTCTCCACACTTGACAAGAATTAGCATCACAAAGCAATTGCAATATCAAAGAACTCAGGATGGATGATGATAGAGCTAACTCCCGACCTTGGTAACCTTAGAGAAACATTTACGAATCTTTTTGCCTCACAGGACATTGCTGCTGCCCAAACCTATTTCCTTAAAGAACTCTCACTTATCATGCACGCTTATTACAAGGGCAAAATGCAAACCCTTCCCAAAGCAGGAATCTGGGGTTTCAACTGGTTCAACGTTTGGTACACACCTGGGGTCTCAAGGGTATCCACCACCATCAGAGACGCCTATGAAAGCTCATTCAACCTTTCCAACCGTAGCAACCTGGTAGCCGTGGTGAGCGATTCCACCAGGGTTTTGGGAGATGGGGACTGTGGCGTGGCAGGTGGCTTGGGAGTAATGGAAGGCAAGGCAATGCTAATGAAATATCTCGGTGCCTGCGATGCCATTGCCCTTTGCGTTGATAGTCGTGACAACAACGGTAAACCACAGGCACAGAAGATCATAGACTTCGTAAAGATGTTGCAGCCTTCGGTTGGCGCAGTAAATCTGGAAGACATCTCCCAACCAAATTGCTACCAGGTTTTGGACGAACTGCGCGAAAGCTGTGAAATCCCGGTTTGGCACGATGACGCCCAAGGAACAGCCTGCGTTACTTTGGCAGGTTTAATCAATGCGCTCAAGCTGGCAGACAAGGAAATCGGCAAAATCCGCTGCGTGCTATATGGAGCGGGCGCTTCCAATACCACTATCGCCCGGTTCCTTATGCAAAGCGGACTTGATCCTGCCAGTCTGATCATTTTCGACAGCAAGGGCGCACTCCATCCCAAACGCCAGGACATTGAATTTAGTCCCGATAAATACCGCCAGTGGGAACTGGCCAGAATATCCAATCCAAACTGCATTGAGGGCATGGAAAACGCCATGAAGGGTGCGGATGTGCTGATCGCACTTTCAACTCCCGGTCCGAATACCATCAAGCCTGAGTGGATCAAGCTGATGGCAAAAAAAGCGATCGTTTTCACCTGCGCCAATCCGGTTCCGGAGATCTATCCTTACGACGCCAAAGCAGCAGGAGCCTTTATTGTGGCTACTGGAAGGGGCGATTTTGCCAATCAGATCAATAACTCCTGCGGGTTTCCGGGAATCCTGAAGGGTGCGCTGACGGTGCGTGCCAGCATGATCACAGACAACATGGCCATTTCAGCAGCGCACTCATTGGCTGCTTATGCCGAAAAGCGGGGCATCAATCCTGAAGATATCGTTCCCAAGATGGATGAGCCGGATGTTTTTGCCTATGAAGCGGCAGAGGTGGCTTTTCAGGCAATGCAAGATGGGGTTGCCAGGCAGATCATGGATAAGGATGAGATCTTTCGCAGCGTGAAAAGTGAGATTGATCAAACCCGCCAACTCTGTCATCATCTGATGGATGAAGGCTTCATCGATCCCCCTCCAAGGCATTTGATCAATACTGCCCTGCAAGAAACTCTGGTGCGTTTTCCACATGCCTAAACTATTGGAAATTCGAAGCCATCCCGTCATCAAACTGGTCTTGTATCTGTTCAAGCTGGGGTTGAGCGGTATAATTCTCTGGCAAATTGCTTTGCGGGTAGATTTCAGCCTGGCCATTAAAGGCATTTCCTCCCTGCCCATCATCACCATTATCATGGTGGTTCTGATTACCTGCCTGCGCCATCTTGCCCAATATTTAAACTGGTATTGCGCACTGAAAATCAATCCTGATTTCAAGGCAGCCCCTGGCGAAGTGTTTAGTTCCTATATGATTGGCCTTCCTTTGCGGTTTGCTGTTCCAGGTGGGCATGCCAGCCTGGCCAAGGTGCTTTACATCAGCAACAGCAGCAGGTTGGCTTCGCTATGGAGCACCCTCTTGGAACGAGGATTTATGACCTGGAGCAGCTGGTGTTTTGCCGCAGCTGCAGCTTTTTTCTATTTTACGCAGTTCACACCCTGGTTGTTCATAGGTATATTTATGTTCTGTCTGTTGATTCCGGAGTTCATCAAGCTTGGTTTGGGCTACAAACCAGAATGGCAGGAATTGCGCAATAGCTATAATATTTATGCCCCCAGGATGCTCATCCTGCAGGTTACAAATTCTCTTTTAACCTATCTCCAATACTGGCTTATCCTGAATAGTTTATTTTCGCTATCCGCCTGGGAAACCTGGATGCGCATGGCTTTAACCCAATTTTCCAATACCATTCCGATCACGATAGGCGGACTTGGTCTGAGGGAAGGCTTTGCCATGCATTTCCTGAAAGGAGCTGGCATAAGTGCTGAGCAAGCAGTATCAGCAACGCTGAGTCTATTCATTATCCAGGACATAATTCCGGCTTTGGCAGGAACCCCGTTTTTACTGAACGCCAGAAGGAAATGAAGCTCTGGCGGGAGGAATACTTATTCAACCCCCAGTTATTCACTATGGGAGCAATAAGCGTGAATTAAGCGTCGCACTCTTATTTCACCCTTATTGCTCACTTAATTGAAAAGTAAGGAATTGCCCCGTTTCTTGTTGCCATTCAACCTTTTTTCGTCAGTTCTGTTTTTGCCTGATTAAGATACGTTTTGAGCTGTGTCGCCGCTTCCGGCCCCATGCGATAGGCCAGAGAGTGGAATTTGAAGGCTGATTGGTCAAACAAAAAATTACAATATTCTCCCGTGATGGAGGTCATAATCCAATTCCGGTGTTTGGAGAGCATGGCTTTATTATTGTGATTCACCTGCCCCAGAACATTCAGATAATAATCAATCGCTCCCGAAACGGCTTTTTCATAGGTTGAGCTCGAGATTGCCTTAAAAGCCTCAACCACTGCATCCTCATCACTTTCCAGAGCATAATCGTTATACTCGATGAATTCCGCTTTGGCAGCTTCCCATTTAGCTTTGGTTGCTTCATCCTTCAGCAGGTTCACCAGTAACTTCAGCACCTGTTGTTTGACCTTTTCATTGCCTTTGTCCAAAATCATGTGTTTGATGGCCAGGGCATTGGGACGCGGAAATTCCCTATTATAATCGTCATCCAGAAAGAGGTCGAGATCCCAGAAACTAAGCTTCCAGTTGACGGTTGATCCTGGGATGGTAAGGGCAAAAACATTTCGCTCCGTAAAGCTGCGAATCATCTCCCAATCGTAGGTAAGTTGCTGCATTTCGTTGGAGTTGGCTTCGGCAAAATCCATTATGTTCTGCCAGTTATAGAGGTTGTTTTCCCCCAGTTCTGCAAGCGTCGCTTCGTAGTCCCACAACCCGAAATCGCTTGTGGGATACTCGTCCCAAGGCCAGGGATACTCCGGAACACTGAGGCTGAATACCTGAAAGTTGCTCTGGGTTAGTCCCAGACAGGCGCAAAAACATATAAATGCCAAACCCAAAGTACGGGCTATCTTGGTAGGTTTCATGTCAATCCCCTTTTTTTATTAATAAACTCACATGAAATAATATCCCAAGGCTGTCAAGGCATAATTGCAGCCAGGCTCAGTTAGCAGGATAGCAGGCAAAACACAATTTTACAATAGAATAACCAGCAGGGAAGATTTTGCTTGACTGTTTATCTACCAGCCTCATATCTTGCATTTGTAACTTATCAACCCCAAAAGTGTGTGGCTGAAGTGCACCCATTGCGGGCATTCCCTTATGGACAATGAGCATTTGGTTGATAATGTGGCATCCATCAAGCTTTATCTGAAAATTGGAGAAAAAGAAGGCTATCTCTGGCTTTCGTCCATCTATGGAAGCTACAATCTGGAATCCACTCTCGAGATCAAAGAAGGGGAAGTGGCCTCATTCAAATGTCCCCACTGTTTCCATGAACTGAAATCCCAGGAAACCTGTGAAACCTGTGGAGCCCCCATGGTGGATTTTCATCTGCTCGAAGGAGGCAAGGTTTCCCTATGCTCCAGAGCAGGATGTAAGAAACACTCCATCGAATTCGAAGACCTGGCTACGGCGATGAACCATTTTTATAATGAATTCGAACTACAAAAGTTTGCCCATCCGGAACCCACCTTGCCTATCAAAAAGAAACCTGTGGAACCACCTGAAAGCAAGGAAATGATCGAATCAGGCAGCTTCCTGAATTCCTACTGTCCCCACTGCAAAATGAGCCTGATCAATGACAATCTGCTGATCCTGAAGGTGGAAAAAATGAACGGTGAAATGGGAATCCTCTATATGAGCCCCTACCTGAACGTATTTACCCACACCACTACAGTAAAAATCCCGGAGAAATCGCCTGCCAAAGACATCAAATGCATCTATTGCGACCACAGCCTGGTTCACACCGAAAAGAAATGCCCCAAATGCAATTCTGACCTTGTTCGGATCAACGTAAGCGCCATGCGGAAACTGATCGACTTCTATTTCTGCTCACGCAAGGGTTGCACCTGGCACGGTCTCAGCGATGAAGATCTGAACTACATCATGCTTGAGGACAGTCAGGAGTGGTAGATGTATGAAATACTGAGCAAACAGGAGATGGCCGATGGTTCCATAATCAGACTGGATATTCACAGCCCGCTAATCGCCCAAAAAGCAAAACCGGGGCAATTTGTAATCATCAGAGTGAACGAACAAGGGGAAAGGATCCCCCTAACCATTGCAGATTGCGATGCCTATTCAGGTGTAATAACCATCATCTTTCAAATCGTGGGAAAAACCACTGCTCTTTTAAGAGGTTACAAGGCTGGAGACTATATCAGGGACGTGGTTGGGCCCTTGGGAAAAGCTGCCGAAATTGAAAAAGTAGGCACCGCCATAGTTGTGGGTGGAGGCACTGGAATCGCCATCCTGCACCATATCACCAAAGCAATAAAAGAAGCTGGCAATTACACCATTGGCATTCTGGGTGCCAGAACCAAAGACTATATCATCATGGAAGAGCAGATGGAGAACCTCTGTGATGAAATGGTGATCACCACCGACGACGGTTCCTATGGATTGCAGGGATTTGTAACCGATGCCCTGAAAAAATACCTCGATGAGCGTCCCGATATCAAGCTGGTCTATGCCATTGGCCCGATCATTATGATGAAAAATGTGTGCAAACTCACCAAGCAGTATGGCATCGAAACCAAGGTAAGCTTGAATCCGGTGATGATCGATGGAACTGGAATGTGTGGTGGTTGCAGGGTTTCTGTAGGTGGGCATACACAGTTCTGCTGCGTGGATGGTCCGGATTTTGATGGCCACAAGGTGGATTTCGATGAACTGGAAAAGCGGAACAACATGTATCTGAAAAAAGAAAAAGACGCTTTGCTTTACTCCATCAGATAGGAGGGAAGGATGCTGGATTATGATGTAAAATATTTAAAATTCAAGACATACCTTAGCACCTACTGCCCTTACTGCAATAAAAGCTTCAATGTTAAAGAAAAAGACCACGACGCCCTGAAATTTGCCGCTATCTTCAAAGGCCAGGAAATGGACTTGAAACTGAGCCCCTATCTGGACGTTTTTGAGGTGGAAAGCTCCCTGGAAGTGCAAACAGATGAAATTCTCGATGACTTACTTTGTCCCTCCTGCAAAACCAGCCTGGTGGATAAAAATACCAATTGTGGGGAATGCAACTCCCACGTAGCCAAAATCACCATCTCGGCCTATTCACGTCTGCTGCCGTTCTTTATCTGCCTTAAGCATGGCTGCGAATGGCATGGTCTTACCAAAGCCGATGAAAGAACAATAAAACTGAAAATTCCACGTCAGGAAATGCCGGAACAGGATCAGAAACTACGTAGCAAAAACTTCCTGGAAGTTCCCTATGGGCTTACCACAGAGCTTGCCCAACTGGAAGCCGGACGCTGTCTGCAATGCACCAATCCCAAATGCGTAAACGGCTGTCCGGTAAATGTGGATATCCCGGAATTCATTCGTCAGATCAGGGCTGAAGACTATGTTCAGGCAGCCAAAGTGATCAAACAGCGCAATATCCTGCCAGCCGTTTGCGGCAGGGTTTGTCCTCAAGAGGAACAATGCGAGGCACATTGCGTTTTGGGATACAAGGACAAACCCGTGGCCATCGGCAATCTGGAACGTTTTGTGGCAGACTGGGCTATGAAAACAGACAGCATCAAAGTTCCCGTAATTCACAAGAAGCTGAACAAAAAAATCGCTGTAGTGGGTTCTGGGCCAGGTGGCATAACCGTTGCGGGAGACCTTTTACAGCTTGGCTATGCAGTTACCATCTTTGAAGCCCTGCATGAACCCGGTGGGGTGCTGGTTTACGGCATCCCGGAATTCAGACTGCCCAAAGCCATCGTGCATAACGAAATTGACTATCTGCGCAAACTTGGCTGCAAGATCGAACTCAATACTGTTATAGGAACCGCCATTACATTGGAAGAGCTGCTGCATACACATGATGCGGTCTATCTCGGTGTAGGGGCTGGTTTGCCAGTTTTCATGAATATCGAAGGCGAAAACCTGTGCAATATCTTCTCTTCCAACGAATACCTCACCAGAATAAACCTGATGAAAGCCTATCGTTTCCCGGAATACGACACCCCCAAACCGGAAGGTAACAAAGTGGTGGTCGTTGGAGGTGGAAATGTTGCCATGGACAGTGCCCGTAATGCCTTGCGCTGTGGAGCAGCAGAGGTTACCATCGTTTATCGCCGCTCCCGCAAAGAATTACCTGCTCGTGAAGAAGAGGTTCGCCATGCCATGGAAGAAGGCGTGAAATTCAAGCTGCTCACCAATCCAATCCGTTTCATCGGCAATGATATATCCTGGGTGAAAGGTATGGAATGCATTCGTATGGAACTTGGCGAACCCGATCAGGACGGACGTCGAAAGCCTGTTCCCATCAAGGATTCCAACTTTGTGATCGATACGGACATGGTGATCATCGCCATTGGAACCGGACCCAGCCCGATCATTTTCAACACAACTCCCAATCTGGCACGTAATCGCTGGGGTTATGTGGAAGTGAATCCGGAAACTATGGAAACTTCCATTCCCTTTGTCTATGCCGGGGGAGACATCGTTACGGGTTCCGCAACCGTGATTTCCGCCATGGGTGCTGGCAGGATAGCTGCCAACGCCATCCATAAAAAGCTAAGCGGAGATAAATAACCCGGCAGAACGTCTAAAATTAGCGCTGGAGCTATCACATTCCTCAAAGATGTGTTTGAACTCCAGCGTTATTTTATATCCCGATTAATCCACTTCCAGGTATTTGCAGATAAAGCTGTAAATGTCGGCGAACAGCTCCAGGGCTTTGGTAGTGCTGCTGGTTCCGTGAGAGGATTGAATCTGGGTGTAAAGCAATAGCGGCAGTTCCTGCAAGGCATGTTCCTGCAAGGTGGCGGCAAACTTGAAGGAATGCCCTGGGATTACTCTATCATCATGATCGGCTGTACAAACCATCGTTGCAGGATAATTAACCTCTTTGCGGATATTATGCAGGGGCGAATAAGCCAAAAGATTATTAAAATGATGTTCTTCCTCGGGATTGCCATAATCTGCGATCCAGCCCCAACCGCAGGTAAACTTATGGAATCGCAGCATATCCAGCACTCCCATGGACGGAACTGCCACCTTGAAAAGATCCGGCCTTTGGGTGAGGCAGGCACCTACTAAAAGACCGCCATTTGAGCCACCATGAATGGCAATTTTCTCTGAACAGGTGTAGCCTTCTTTGATCAGATACTCCGCAGCCGCGATAAAGTCATCAAACACATTCTGTTTGTTGAGCAGCATACCCTGTTCATGCCATTTTTCACCATATTCGCCACCTCCTCTGAGGTTCACGGTTACGCAGATGAAGCCCTTTTCCAAAAGAGCTACACGATTTTCGTTAAAGGCCGGCATCAGGGAAATGTTAAAGCCGCCATAACCGTATAGCAACAAGGGGTTTTTTCCGTTCTTTTGCATTCCCTTGCGGTAAACCAGGGTCAGGGGTATCAAAGTGCCGTCTTTG
This sequence comes from uncultured Candidatus Cloacimonas sp., assembly GCA_964572925.1. Taxonomy (GTDB): domain Bacteria; phylum Cloacimonadota; class Cloacimonadia; order Cloacimonadales; family Cloacimonadaceae; genus Cloacimonas. Next base: position 38,078 of record CAZNGW010000005.1, read on the forward strand.
GAGGGATAGAAAAGCTGTTCCGACACCAGGTTATCAACCTCAGCTTTAATGGGATCGCGATGGTGGAAGATAAGTTTATTTGCTTCAATATCATAAAGATAGCTTTCAAAGGGACGGACAAACGAGCCGAAGTAGAAATAGGCTTCCTTATCCTCCTTTTCGCCATAGCGCAGGTAAGCAGTTCCCTGATAGGGCATATCTATGGGATAGAGGAAGTTACCATTTGTGTCCAGCACCTCGATCCTGGACTTAACATCCTTGGTGAAGATTGCGATGATCCTGTTGCCAACCAGGCTGGCGCTGTCCATAAGATAGTCCCGTTCGGGGATTATTTCAATCCATTTGTCTTCAGACGGATCAGCCAGAGAAACCTTTATAAAACGGAAGTTCTTGGCGTTTTTATTGGTAAACAGGTAAACGAAACCTTCTTCATAGGCATCCTGGCAGTAACCGTCGAAGTCAAAACCCTCAAACAGGCATTTGAAAGAGGCAGCGTCATCCTCGATCGGACGATAGAGGATGCAATTGCCGCTGGTGCCTTGGGAAACATAGATAAACAGGGTTTTCTGATCGTCTGAGACTTGCGGGGTTAGGTAGCGCAAAGGGTGTTCCGGGTCTGCGTAGACCAGTCTGTCATTTTCCTGGGGCTCGCCAAGCTTGTGGTAATAGATCATCTGGTCTTTGTCCTGCTGTTGATAATCCTGCTGCTCAGCATAGCGACTGTAGAAAAAGCCGTTTTTATACCAGGATGCGTTTGAATGGCGGATATTGAGCAGTTTATCAGCCAGAAAGGTCTTGGTATCGGTGTCCATGGTCCAAAATTCCCCGGCATCAGATCCAGCTTGGGAAACCCGGTAAGTGAAATATTTGTTGTCTTTGGAATGACCGACCATGCTTGCTGTGGTTGTGCCATCCTCAGAAAGAAGGTTGGGATCGAAAAACAGCTCTTCAATTCCGTCTTTTTTTCGGCGATAGTATACCCATTGGTTTTGCAGACCGTCGTTTTTGGCGTAATAATACCACTTACCATGCTTAATGGGAACACTCTCTTTGGGATAGTCATTCAGTTCCTTCAGCCTGGCCAGAAACTGCTTGCGAAAGGGATATTCATTCAAGATCGCTTCGGTGAGAGCTTGCTGTTCTGTCACCCAAGCCAGAGTCTCAGGGCTGTTATCGTCTTCCAACCAGCGATAGGGATCGGCAATCCGCTTTCCAAAAAGCTCTTCAACTGTGTCGTCTTTGCGGGTATGGGGATATCTCATTAGTTCCTCCACACAGTGTAATTTAATTTTTTTACTTAAGATTAATCTCATCTATTCTGTCAATAGCAATCGGATAGAGGGGGATTTACGGAGAAGCGACATTAAAACCTTCCTTGTAGCCACTGAAGATGAAAAACCCATTTTCCTCATCCCGGGCTTGAACCGGGATCACCATTAATTGCAGAAGATTCCTGCCCTTCCTTTCGCAAGGGAAATCTTTCACAGGAATGAGGGAACAGGTTATTTTCATGTAAAAGGGGTAATATTAAAACCTTAGATCTGTTCCAGCAGGTTTTTTATCGTCTCACGATAGCTGTCGAAGGCATTTCTACCCTGGGGAGTAAGCTGGATCAGGGTATGCGGAATGCGGTTCACGAATTCCTTGATGATCTCGATATAGCCGCTTTGTTCCAGCTTTTGCAGGTGAACCGAGAGGTTTCCCTTGGTGAGTCCGGTTTTGTGGACGAGATAAACGAAATCGGCTTTTTCCACCACATATAGGAACAACATGATATTCAGCCGGGCCGGTTCATGGATGATCCGGTCGAGTTCCTCCAGGTTAATCTCGGGAGTCGGATCCTTTTCTTTATTCATCTTGCAGCACCGGGTATTTTCTCAGGAAGGAGATCAGGCTGATGCTGCCATAGAGGATGTGGGCAGCCCCAAACGCCAGAACGATCCAATGCACGGTATGCCGGCCAGGTTTGAACACCAGGATGGCCAGGATGAAAACCGCGATCAGGATGGCATACCAAATAACCAGGGTGTGCTTGTTCCTCAGCAAAAACACGATCGAGAGGGCGATGATCATGAAAGCTACGGCAAACATCATCAGGTAATGCAACTTGACCGGTTGAAGAGGCGCATGGGCACCACCCCGAAAGATCAAGAAAGCCAGCAGACCAGCTACCAAAACGGATAGGACCAGCCAGATACCCAAAAGTTTACCTTTGCGGCTCTCCCTGATTTGGGCATAACCGATGCGGGGGTAGGTGAACCTTTTACGCAAGGCTCTGATAGCCAAGGGAATAAAGGGAATGAAAACGGGAAAGGCATTGCTTCTGCCATCCAGCATCGAAAGCATGGCAAAAACCAGAAAAATTCCCACCACGATCTGGGGGATGCCGTCGCGATGGGTTTGTTCCTGAACAACTTCGCGTTCAATACGGGCGATCGGGTCTTGTTTCATGTTGTCTCCTTTTCATGCAGACTGGTTTATGATGCAAACCTGTTGGTGGAGATATATCTGTCAAGTCTTTTTTTCCTCAATCTCCTTTTCTGCCTTCTCGTCTCCCGTATGCCCCGCGTTATCCACCCGTATGCCACCCCTATCTGATCCCGGAGGGAGAAGGGAGGATAGTGCGTGCAATCAGGGTAGCGAGGAAGGAAGCTAAATGTGGGCTCTTAACTTAAATGCCTGCCGACAGATAGAAGGAGGTATCTCCGCTGCTCAGCGATTGGGTGATTTCTGCCTTTAGCCTGAGGCTTTTCCACTTGAATCCCGGAGCCAGGAACCAGGAAAATTCATCCCCAGTTACAAGAGCGCTGCCTGTGGGATTTTCGCTGTCTGCATCTTCAAAAATCAGGCTACGGCTGCTTTGCCAGCTTTTCAAACCAGTTTCCAGTCGCAATTTACCAAGTTTGAACACAAAGGCATTTTCCCAATATATACCATCGTTTTTCACGCTTATCCGATCTTCCCGCTGATACCGGAACTGCATGCGGAAATTGAGATTGGTGGCGATTTCGGGCTGCATTTTCAAGAGAACCCGATAGTGCACCGGACGGGTATGAAGATAGCTCGTGTCCTGAGCGGCAATGATCTCCCGGTCGAGCCTGGTGAATTGTAGCAGCAAATTCAGAAGTCTGGGATCGGTTTGCAGGTAGATGGAATTGCGAGCCAGCCAACGGGGTGATTTCAGACTTTGAGAGTTATTGAAGGCAGCCTGGCGAAAGCCCAGCAGGTAGTTGTTTTTGAGTTCCAGTTCCAAATCCCAATCCACTTCGTAGCCCTTTCCGTTTGCGCTTAAAAGGGTTGGCCTGGCAGCATAAACCGGTATCTGGCTTGCCTTGCGGGTTGAGAAACAAAAACGCTGGCTGATGCTTGGCAATTCCAGCTCCGCTTCTGCCTGGAGGGCTGATTGGCCATTCAAACTTGCTCCCTCGGCCTGAATCCGGAAAGCTTTGGCCTGGTAACCAGCTGCAATGCTTGCCGCAGTGAACGATTGTGAGTAAGCGGAATTGGAGAAATCCCGGTCGAAAGTCTGGTAGTAGAGCAGGGAACCCAAAGCCAGGCCTGCAGAACTATATTGCACTCCGGCAGAAAGGATGGCTTCCTCCGCTCTGGACATCTTATCGGTTTTGTATTTATAGAGATAGGATATTTTATCGTCCTTAAGGGTTACGCCTCGTTCCTGCCAGGAAGCCAGAGCAAATCCAGAAAAACCATTCTTCCCAACGAGGGCGGAAACCCCTACAGGTGAATATGCCCTGGGATGCGGAGCGGGCTTTATTTCCAGCAGATCATCCGCTTGAGCTGTGCGGGAAAAGATGATGCCAGACGCCCAAACCGGTCTGTAATAGCCAAGATGGAGCTCTTTCAAGGTTGATTTGGGACTAAGGCGCGATAAAGTGAAATTACCTGTGATTTGATCTTTCCTCTCTGCGAGCAGATTGGTATTCAGGTTCAATTGCCCATCGCTGATCTTCAGGCCAAATAGCGAATTCCAGTTGTCGCCGGTAATCCTGCTGCGGCTGTTCAGCTTAAGTTTATAGCTGCCAGAGCCAAGTTCCGAGTAAAATTCCTGCAGCCAGTTTTCCTCCAGCCGGTCAGCTTCCAACTCCGGAATTTCTTCGCCCGCGGCAAAGAGCATCGAAGCTGCCAGAAACACTGCCAGCATCAACAAGGCGGAATATCGTTTCACCACGCAGATCCGATATCCAGACTGTGGGTTAGGCTCAGTTCCGGATGGGTTTGCACCGCGTAGTTCAGATTCAGCTTGCCCAGATCTATCCTGAATCCGAAGCCAAACCTGCCAGGCTCGCTTTGCCAGGAACTTTGAAGCTGCAATGGTTTGGCTACCTGATACACGGAAGCCAGGGTATAGCAGCCCCGCTCATGTTTTCTCCAGGTATAGGCAGAACAGATCCGGTATGAAGAGCTTAGCTCCGAAGTTGCAGAAAGGGTTAAGGACGCAGCGTCGCTACGGGAATTATTGTAGCGTATCTCGCTGCCATAAGAATCACTTTGCAGGGCAATGGCATAATCGTTGTCCCAGTTTATCCAGCTTTCCTGTCCGATCTTTTCGTAGATCAGGTGTTGGGTAGCGCCAATTTTCAAGCCGTAAAGATTGAGGCTTAAGCCAAGGTATTCATCCTGCCAGCGATAATCGGGATGGCCGAGGTAATTCAATCCTGTGGCAAACTGCATAACGCCTTTGGCAAATGCGCTGTGCAGGCCGTAGAGATTTGTGTCGGCAAGGCTGAAAGGTTTTTGCCAGGTTGCGCAGAATCCCGAAACCCCAATCAAAGGCGACAGAGCATAGTCTGCGGGATTCTGGGATAGGCTGGTGGTGCCACATAAAGCACTGGCGGAAGCAGATGAAACTGTGGAAATGCAATTAGCGGAAAAGGCTACGAGCGTCGCAAACAAGCAGAAAAGCGTAATCTTCACCCTTGGCATCCCCGCTCTCAGCATCTCTGGATCATCTCGGCTTAATACAGGTTGGCCTCGCTTTCGGGATCGAAGAAATGGGCTTTGGACATGTCAACCGTGATAAAGAGGCTTTGGCCCATTCTGGGCAGTTCCTTGGGGTCAAAACGAGCGGTGAATTCATGTTTTGCAGTAGCCAGAACCACATGGTATTCATTACCCAAAGGTTCCACCACGTCCACCTTGGCATTGAATTTTTGTGGAGCTTCGGCCATGGAATCGAAGCGGGAATCGTAGATATCTTCAGGACGGATGCCCATGATGATGTTCTTGTTTTCGTATCCTGCCAGGATTTCAGCCTGATTGGGGGTGAGCCCAAGCCGGTAATCGCCACTGTCGAAAGCCAGCGAACCCTGATTGGCCACCAGTTTGCCTTCGGTAAGGTTGATGGCAGGACTGCCGATAAAGCCGGCTACAAAGATATTGGCAGGATTGTTGTAAATATTCAGTGGGGTGTCGATCTGATGGATCACGCCGTCTTTCATCACCACGATCCGGTCGGCCATAGTCATGGCTTCCACCTGGTCGTGGGTAACGTAGATCATGGTGTTTCCCAGGGTGTGATGCAATTTAACGATCTCGGCACGCATCGCCACGCGCAGTTTGGCGTCCAGGTTGGATAGTGGTTCGTCGAAGAGAAACACTTTGGGGTTGCGGACAATCGCACGTCCCAAAGCCACCCTTTGACGCTGCCCGCCGGAAAGCTGACCCGGTTTGTTTTTCAGCCTGCTTTCGATACCCAGCATGGTGGCCGCCACATCCACTTTCTTCTTTATCTCATCCTTGCTTATGCCTTTCAGCTTCAAGGCAAAGGCCATGTTATCATAAACAGTCATGTGCGGATAGAGGGCGTAATTTTGGAAGACCATGGCAATATCACGGTCTTTGGGAGGCATTTTATTAACCAGGGCTTCACCGATGTGGATTTCCCCGGAAGTGATCTCTTCCAGACCGGCTATCATGCGCAGAACTGTGGTCTTGCCGCAGCCGGAAGGACCTACCAGGACCACAAATTCCTGGTCCTCAGCCACGAAAGATACGTCCTTAACGGCATGGAAACCGTTATCATAAATCTTGTTCAGGTTCTTTACAGTTATCTTTGCCATGGAAACTCCTTTTGGGTAATTACGAAAATTGAAAGGGGTTAATATATGTCAAGCGGGAATTAACGAACCGCTTAGTTCTTTACATCCTCTGTCAGGGGAGATTTGTAGACCTCCACGCGGTTGCGTCCGGAATTTTTTGCCTTGTAAAGCGCACTGTCGGCACGTGAGATGCATTTTCCCAGGTCTGCATGTTGGGGTTCCACATTGATGTCGCAGGCGATCCCAATGCTCACGGTGGTAGGAATCAGGCGTCCGCGGTATTCAAAGCTGTGGCGTTCGATCTTGATACGCAGGTCGTTCATGATTTCAAAGCTTCTCTGATCGTCGGAATCGAACAGGATCACCAGGAATTCCTCTCCCCCATATCGAACTACAACGTCGCTTTTCCGGAATTCTGATACCAGAAGATGCCCTAGTTCTTTCAGGACAAAGTCTCCAGCCTGATGTCCGTGGGTGTCATTGGTAAGCTTGAAAAAATCAATGTCGAGCATACTGAAACAGACCGGAACCCTGTGCCGGGCAGCCAGAACAACCATCTGAAACAGGTTGTCGGAAAGATAGCGTCTGTTCTTGAGGCCGGTAAGGCTGTCGGTAAGCGACAACTCGCCCACCTTTTCATACAACTCCTGGATGGTGTCAAAATTCGCTTGCAGGCTTTCCACATAGGCATTATTCTGCAAACTGACCTGATTGCTGAGTTCCTGGATTCTGGCATCCAGATGTGGCATGGATGAATAATACATAGCGGTATCCAGATAGAGCCTCATAAAGCGGGAAAGGCTTAGCAAGCGCTCCCAGCTTTTATGCAGGAAATAATTTGAATACTGGTAATCCTGGATTGATTCCTTGAATCTGGCCAGCACACCACAATGGTAGTTTCCAGCAAAAAAATAGAGGCTGTGCAGTTGCTGGACATTCAAAATGGTGGCAGGATACCTGATCAGCTTTTTTTGGTATTGGAGCTTTTCCGAGGAAGGCACCAGCTTGTCTTCCATGCTGAACAGCTCGTAAAGCACCATGGCCGAATTCAGGTTCTTTTGATCGCCTATTCGGTCGTGGATGCGCATCAGCAGAGTTTTTTTGATAATGGCTCGACGATGCCAGTTGATGGCCAGGATCCAGCGCAGAATAAAGTTCAGGGCACACTCGCTGCCTTCTGTTTGATAGGCTTCTATAATAAAACTCAGATGCATATGAAGCAAGTCATCCAGATTATCCTGATTCCTCAATAACCTTGCTTTGGCAAGCTTAACCATCACCCACAGGCTAAGCTGCTTTTTATCTACCTCCTGTTCCAGGTTTACATTCAGTTTTTCCGCATTCTCAAAATCCCTGATCTCGGTAAGGATATACAACATCTGCAACCGGTTGAAAAGATTTAGCAGATCTGGTTTTTCATCCAAAAATGGAGCAAGAGCTCGCAGAACATATTGATAATAGGGCGATTCCTGAGTTACCGGAACGTGATTTAACAGATTCAGAAATTCAAAGAATCTGCTTTGATTGGCGCTGCGTACCTCCAAAAAAAACGATAGCAGGTAGTCTATAATCAAAGCAGAAAACTCGCAGTAAAGTGGATTTTTAAGCGAGTGCCGGCAAGCTGAACCCACTATATCCACTATTTCCCCAATGATCTCCTCTTTTTCGGCATCTCCGGCATCAAACAGGGAACTAACGTGAGTTTTAAGAATGAGTCTGGTTTCCGGATCCAATGAGGTGAATCCGGCTATTTCAAAGCCATGCTCATGCTCACTTTTTGTGTTTGTCATCTTCCTCTTTGGCTGGCACAAAACGGAATACGGTTTCATCGGGCTTGGTTAGCCCAAATTTTTCCCTGGCGGCTTTTTCGGCTGTTTCGGGATCGGTTTTAAGTCTTTGGTTTTCGGCAGCCAGGCTGTCGTTCACGGCCTTTAACGCCAGGGTTTCTTTTTCCAACTGAGCCACCTTGCGCTGCAGCTTCCAGGTGTTGAAAAAGCTGTTACCGCTAAGCACCAGGATCCACAACAGGATCAGGACAAAGATCGCCCAAAAAATGAACCTCAGGGTGGGATTTAGTTCTTTGGCTCTGCTTTTCATCTTAAAACCGCCTTTGCCAGCAAGGATTTGTGGATATCTATCGCCTGATGAGGACACAACTCGTGGCAGCACATGCACTTGATGCAGTCGTCCTTCATCACCTCAGGCCGCTTTCCTTCAGGCCAGGCAATGGCTTGCACCGGACAGCTTTTCACGCAAATCCCGCATTTTTTACAACGCTCGCTGACCTGAGGATGGTAATAATAGAGTTTTTTAAAAGTCCAGCGAAACACGCCGGGAACGTATTTTAGGGTCTCCTTACGCAGTTTCACCATGGAAATCTCGGCATTGGAAATCCGGTAGTGGGTGAAACTGGTGGGTATCCTGATCCGGGAAGGTAAAATCCCTTCCAAATGCAAAGCTGCACTCAGATAAGGAACATCACCCAGGGAAAAACCCATGATCCGGGAAGCGGTGTAATCCAAAGCCGGAATCGAGGCAGAACCGAATAGCAATCCAAAAGGCTTGGGATTCCCCGCAGAAGGACCTGCTCCATCCATACCCACGATCCCGTCGATGAAACTATAGGTAATACGGTTGCGGGTAAGAGCATAGAGGGCGGTCAGCAATTCTGCAAAGCTTTTGGTATCCGCATTCTCACGATGGTATTCGCTTTTCACCATTCCCGGCACAAGGCCATAGAGGTTTTTTAAAGCGCCTGTATAGGCCATCAGGCTATGAGTTTTATATTTGGCGGCATTGATCACGATTCCGCATTTCCAGAGCGCTTCGCTGACCTTTACTTTAATGCCGCGATAGCTTAGTTCCCTGAAACCGAGAGTGGAAAGATTTACTACTTTGATCGGATATCGCTCCGCCAGTTCAGCATAACCACAAGTTTTCCAGACCGTATTGAAGTTTACCGTTCCTCCAGGACTGTCACCCAGCCACACTTCCTTGCCCCGCTCCAGAAAATAGCGGATGAGGGCTTCCAAGACCACAGGATGCGTTGTAACAGCTTTTTCCGGTGCATAGGCACCTAGGGCGTTTGTTTTGATCAGCACCCGTTTGTTACGTGTCAGTTTTTGCCCTTTCAGGTGAGCCAGAAAGCTTCCGACTGCCTCTTCGATCACGGGCAGGTCATAGCCGTCTATTTTTCTGATCTGGACGCTGGGACTAATCATACAGGTAGAGACTTTTCTTACGGGTAAAAGTGCTTAGATAAAAGCTTAAGGATAAGTTGATCTGGGTTTTTGGTGTATCAGACACAATGGTTTGCATGGCAGAAAGATCAATCGAGCCTGAGCGGTGTTTATAACTGAGCCCGATGGTTATTGAATGCTGGCTGTTATCTGCTATATATAGCGAATCTGGAACGTCCTGCCAAAAGAGCGATGTGTCCGGAGCGGCAGTGTTTGAAGCAAGGCGGATCAGCCCTTTGTAAACATTGGAGCTATAAAGATAGCCCAGCCGGTAGGTCATCGCTCCACTATATTTTTCGGCACCGGCTTTCAGGGAAAAGCGATCGCTGAATTGGCTGTCAATCGCGCTGGTCTGTTCCCATTCGGAATCCAACAAGCCGGCATACTTTCGATTGGCAATCTTTACTCCCCCACTCAGCCAAAGAGGAGCCAGGGCATCGTAATTGGCATATTTGATATCCCAGGTGTATTTACTTGGCGGCATCATACTAAGCCCGACCCTGGCGGCTCCCAAGTCATAGATAATTCCAGGCTGGATGCGGAAGCTGTATTGATAATCCCGAACCCGGTCGTAAGTTCTCAAGAAAATGGGATCGTCATTGTAATGGAGTTGATTGTGCAGGTTCAAGCCTATATGCAAGGGGGCTTTGTGATAGCTCAGGTTAGCCGTGATCTGATGCAGGTAATAGGTGGGAAAACGCTGCACGAAATCCTGTCCTTGGTTGATGTAAAACGAAAAGTCGTCCAAGGTAACCGATTTGGGGACGTTATATATAATCCCACCGGCAAAGCCGCTCCCCAAATCACTGCTGAGCCCAAGCATGCCAAAGGGAACAGGAGAGGTATAATTTGCATACATGGGATAGCCTTCGGCTTCCACAGGGGGTTTGATATCCACTTCCACTGCGATGCTGGCAGAATCTGGAATCACTCCAGCCGGATTCAGCAAAGCATTGCCAATCCCAGCTTGATCGGCAACCCCTGTATAGCCTCTTCCTGCAGCGACCGCACTCACATAGTTGCGGGTAAAGGCATCATAAAAGGGATTGGAGAATTGAGGCAGGGTAAGGGGCAACGGTTCCTGCGCACAAAGCAAGGTAGCGAAAACAATTAGAGCCAGAAGAGCCAAGTAGCGGTATCTCATCTTTTTCCTCCCTTTCGTTTGAGGGTAAAGGTTTGGGCACGGTCTTTGCCTACAGACACGATCTCCAATGGGGTTTCCAGATTATCTTCAATGGCTTGCAGGTAGCGGCGGGCATTCAAAGGCAGCTTTTCCAGACTCCGGCAACCGCTGATATCCGCATCCCAACCAGGTAATGTTTCATAAACAGGACTGATCTCAGCTGCCTGCACGGTGTGGAAATCGTAATTGTCCTGTCTTTGCCGTTTCTGACGGTGGGCAATGCAGAGTTTCAGTTCCGGCAAACCACTTAGCACATCCAGACAGGTAACCGCCAAAGCGTCGAGCTTGTTGATTCTGGCGCTGTAGCTTGCGGCAACTGCGTCAAACCAGCCTATGCGTCTGGGACGGCCGGTTGTGGATCCAAATTCGTTTCCTGTGGTGCGAATGGTCTCAGCCAGTTCTCCAAAGATCTCAGAAATGAACGGACCTTCGCCTACCCTGGTGGCATAAGCCTTGTATACACCGATCACCTTATCCAGATAGCGGGATGAAAATCCCGTTCCGATTCCCACGGCGTCTGCCATCACTCGCGATGATGTAACATAGGGGTAATTGCCAAAAATCGTGTCCAAAAGAGCGCCTTGGGCTCCTTCAAAGAGGATTTCCGAACCATCCTGCTGAGCAGAAAACAAACTCATTTCCACATCACCTGTGAATTTTTTCAGGTAACGCCAGGATTTGCTAAGCCGTTCTATTTCATCAGCCAGCTCGGAAGCGCTGATCTTTTGGTGGTGATAGCTGTATAGTTCTTTCAGCCTTTCAGCCACGTACTCAGGAAACTGCAGATCGTTCAAGCGTAAACCAATTCTGGCGGTATAATCGCTATAGGCAGGCCCAATCCCTCTACCGGTAGTGCCTATTTTCGCTTTGCCGAGACTTTTTTCCTGCTTTTGATCAAGCTTTTTATGAAGCGGTAGAACAATCCCGGCCCGAAAATCGATCAGCAAGCGCTTTTTAAAGTCCAGGCCTTCTTTTTCCAGAGATTTGATCTCTTCCGTCACGCTTTCCGGGTCTATCAAAACTCCGGCTCCGATCAAACAGAGGGTTTCAGGATACATGATCCCAGAAGGAATCGTATGAAAAACATATTTTTTTCCGCCGGTTACAATGGTGTGCCCGGCATTGCTGCCACCCTGGAAACGGACAACAAAATCAGCCTTTTCTGCCAGATAATCGACGATTTTCGCCTTGGCTTCATCACCCCACATACATCCCAAAACCAGTGTATTTGCCATTTTGAACTCCAGTTATCACTAAAATACAAGACAAACACCAAAACCTATTCTGTCAATGTAAATCTTGGCTTTATCCGGGTTGGCCCATAAGCAGGAATAGTGTTTAACTCAATGTCTCGAAAACCTCGTCCTTCCTACTATAGGTTTCCCTTGCCAAAGGAAGGACAGCAATCTCCCCAACCCTGCACCACATTAACCATTATCCTGTTAACTTATTAACCTGCCAACCTATTTAAGAATGATCACTTTTCGATAATCGCTGCTGCCATTCTCTTTCACTTTCAGGAAGTATATTCCATTTGCCAGAGCGGACTCGGGGCGGAAGAGAACGCTGTTACTGCCTTGGCTCAGATTGGGGAAATTCAGCTCCTGAACCTTTTGCCCTTTCAGGTTATAGAGCTCCAGGCTGGTTTGAGCGATTCCCTTCGGATTGTCCAAAATCAGGGTGCAGCTATCTTTCACAGGATTGGGATAAACCGAAACCAGAGTAAGAGGTTTTGCCACCAGATTTTCATCATCAAGCGATACACCATTTGCAGCTAGGCTCACTATCTTATTGCCATTTGCCGGAAGGTTTACCCGCACATAGCATATGTTCTTTTCGGGAGTGCGTTCGATTTGCTCTATAACCCCGTTTGTAACGTTGTAACCTGTGCTTCCGGCTGGCATGATAAATTTGAGCAAGGTATTTTCAAAGGCCAGAGGTTGGCCATTGATTAAGGTTGCGGTCACGGTATCGGACACGCCATAATTCGATGGGGCAAAACTAACTGAAAGATTGGAACCCGTAGAGCCGGCATAAATCGTATTGTAAGGTGTTACTACATCATTGTTTACTCTGATCACGCGATAAGCTCGATTACCGTCGCAGGTGCTACGGGTTGCCAGATTATAGGGCTGGGTATTGATTGAACCGCTATTGGAGTGAATATGTCCCCACAGTGCCAAATCCACATCCAAAGAGCCTAAATCAAGTTGTTCCTGAAAATCGTAGTGGTGAAACAGCACTTTGGTATAACCGGGAAAAAGGCTGACCACATTGTTCAGCCATGCCAGTTGCTGGGCGGTATAACTGGAACTGCCATAGATATTTTGACGCCAGTAATCATAGTTATCATAGGATTCAAGTCCGATGAAGAGGGTGTTATTATAGCTAAAGTAATAATCCTGAGTATGATATGGCCAGGTAGGGCTTTCATTGTCCAGCCAATCCCAGCCAAAATAGCTCCACCAACTGCGTCTGGCACTTCCAGCAGAAGGCGGGGTGGAATTCCAGCCCCCAATATCGTGATTTCCGGCAGTTAAATAGACCGGAACCTCAAGCTCGGAAAGCACCCTTTGCGCCCATCCGTATTGATATTGACCCGCAAAACCTTCCAATTCACCTTCGTTCACAAGATCACCGGTCAGAAGCACAAATTCAGGACGGATCAGGTTTATATCGTCCAGCACAGCTCTAAAATCCACCACAGCCAGCGAATCCGCATCAAATCCGGCCTCAGGATAAAAAATGCGGGTGGGCATATGCAGATCGGAGATATGCACGAAATAGTAATTCGTTTTGCGGCTGGGAACCACACTAACGGCATTTTGGGATACATCATGGATTCCGCCATTGGCATTTACTTCCAGGTCGTAGAGTTCAAAAACGTAAACCTGGGGGATGCTCACTTGCAATTCCCAGCGATTGGGGTTTGTCTGCCAGACTGCGGATTGCATAGGCAAACAGATCCTTTTTGAGCCATGGAGAAGGTAAGCATCGAATCCTGAAGCGGTTTGGGGAGCCAGGCAGGTAATGGTCATGTTTTCGCCCGGAATCTGAATAGCCGGGATATTCATCAATGGCCTTTGGATAACGGTAAGCGTATCTCCGGGAGCGTTATAGCTGGAATTAACCGTAACACTTCCCGGGATCAGGGTAGTGATGATATCATCTCCAAACTGCACATTGCTTGGGTTTAGGGTAGAAACCCCCGTGTTGGCAGCATAGAACATAAGATTAAGCAGGTTACCACTGCCTGAAAGAATGCTGGGACTGCTGTAGTTGATCTGCAAAAAACCGTTGTTGGCGCTAACGGTAAGCCCTTCTGTCTGGGACAGGCTGCCCTGGGTGTTGTAGCTTTGATACTGTAAAACTGAGGGATTGTAATCCAGGCGCAAACTGTAGCTGTGGTAGTTCTGTCCCTGGTCAATATTGGTAACTCCAAGCGGGACGGTTACATTGCTGTGCAAGGCTGCGGTGATCACGGGAGCGGAAAGAACCAGGGCGTTGCCAAAGGGAATCAGGTCTTCCTCATTGCGCGGATTTAGACCATAAGCACTGTAAGTGTAATCCAGGATTCCGGTTATCTCACTATAAATCATACCAGTGGTGATTCCCGTCCAGCTATGTCCGGGAGTAAAGCATTGATTGTCCACCTGGCAGGTTCCGCTTCCGTCGGTAACGCTGAATTCCTGGTAGGTATTGGGATTTTCCACCACTGTGGCATTCTGCACCTTTACCAGCACCCCTTCCCATTCTTCTGCGGAAGCGGGATTACTCAGGGCGGAAGTGCTGACTACTGGAATTTCGGGCAGGGGATTATTTGTGCTGATAGTTTGGTAGTTGGTAAGCTGGTAAAGCTCTGTAAAACCATAATATTCGGATACTGTACCACTGAGTTGAACCAGGGCACCCACTGGTGGCTGGAAACTTTGGTTATAGACATAAAGCCCACTCCAAGGTCCACCCTGGGGATCGCAGATATAGAATCCAAAGCTACTGGCGCTGCTGCCTGAATAGAACCTGGCAACACTGACGATGCCTTGCACGGTAACGCTTTGTCCATCGTAGGGGGAAACTCCGTCTCCCTCGGAGGTGTATTGAATGTCATAGCAGCTTAATGCGCTCAAGCTGATGCAAAGGGTTAAAATCAGCCAGAACATAATGGATCTTAGCATGGGTTCTCCTCGTATGTTAAAAAGTCTTGTCTTCTTCCCTCATAAATTATCAGAGCATTAAGCGTGCATTAAGGGTGCGACGCTTAATACACGCTTATTGTTCCCTTAATAGATAGAGTGAAAGTATCGATTACAGGTTATTCAGGATTGCTTTTACACTGTTTACCGGAATGGCAAAGCCTATTCCGATATTACCACCATTCTCACTGAAAATAAAGGTATTTATCCCCACTACTTCACCGTTTATGTTCACAAGTGGTCCGCCGCTATTGCCTGGATTAACCGCTGCATCCGTCTGGATCATGGCTTTGTAATCATGGCGATCTTCCCGGGGGGCAAAATTACGGTTTAGAGCAGAGATCACACCTACCGAAACGCTCGGTTTGGAATCGTTCATCAAAAAGCCATAAGGATTTCCGAGGGCGATGCTCCATTCCCCGATAATCAGGTCAGAAGAATTGCCCAGTTTGGCGTGGGGCAGTTTGTTCCCGCTGATCTTCAGCTTGGCGATGTCGTGGATTTGGTCGATTCCCACTATTCCGGCATCGAATTCACGTTTGTCTGGCAGAACCACTTTGATCTGGGTGGCACCGCTGACCACGTGGGCATTGGTGATGATGTAACCTTCCGGATCGTAGATCACACCGCTTCCAATAGATTGAACCTGACGCTGCATTGGAGAGCCAAAAAAGTCGAAGAATCCGAAACCAAAGGGACTGCGTTCGCGCACCACCTCGGTCTTGATCACGTTTACGCTAACCACAGCGGGTTCAACCATCCGGACAGCGTTGGTGATGGCATTTTCTCTGGAAATATCAACTGCACGGTTGGCCTGTTCTTTGGCACTGAACATGTGGCTTACGTCAGTAACAGCCCGGTCGTTATTACGATTGATCAGGGCAATGGTGATCCCGGCATTCAAAAGCAGGATCACAATTATGGTTAAGCAACTTATGTTTTTCAATTTACCTATTCCTGTCAGATGAATTTTTTAATGGCGAACTCAATGGTGGCGGCATTCACTGTGGTTTCAAAACAAGGTCCCTTGGGTCGGTCGTTCAATACTGCATAAACCGGATAACGCCAGCTGTCCCGCACTCCGTCAGTCAGATCGCGATGACAGGCAACGGCCACAATCACATCGGGATGGGTGTCGGTGATCAGCTTCCGGGCCAGTGAACCGCCAGTGGCCACGGCTGCCTTCACATTGAAGCGTTGTTGAATGTCTTTCATTTTTGCCATGTCGCAGCCACCGCAGGCTTCACACTCGATGATATCGTTGGTGATGCGGATCTTGCAATCGGTTTTTTGCAGGCAGTGCGGCAAGAGCAACAAGATATTCTGGCTGTGAACCCCTTGGAAATTGCTGAGGACAATCTCGTTATTGAAGTGCAAGAAAGACTCCATAAGGATCAGTTTGTTTTGGAGAAATACTTTACCCAGCCATTTGGCCAGGTAAAAATAGATATTGATCAACATCCAGTTTGTGTAGGTTTTTAGTCCTCTGGGCTTGATTTTCTGATGGGTGCTCATCAGGATCAGGATCCAGCTGCTCACCAACACCACGAGAACAATGAATATAGCAGTATAAACAATTGTCCCCCAGGCTGAAAGCCCAAGCTTGTGATAACTGGCCAGTGCCATACCAAAATAGAGCGCGGCAATGCCAAAGAGCGATAAACTGACCATCATGGGAAACTTGATAATCGCAAGATAATGTTCTTTCATAATGTCACATCCAAAGTTTTTCACCGGGATTAAGACGGGCGCCATTCACAAAAGCTGAGGCATCCATCATTTTTTTTCCTGCCGCCTGGACTTTGGTGATCAGCAGTTGCCGATCTGGGCAGTTTACGGTAAAACCTGTGTTTTTAAGAACCGAAACGATGGCTCCGGTCTCGCCGCAAGGCTCGTCTGGCCACTGCCTTGCCTCCAGTATTTTCAGTTTGCTGCCCCGGAAATATGCCCAGGCACCAGGTTCCAGGGAAAAAGCCCTGATCTTGTTTTGAACCGCTTGTGCCGGACTAAACCAGTCTATCTGGCAAAGGGATGTATCTATCTTGGGGCAAAGCGTTGCCTTACCGTGATCCTGTGCGGTTTCGGCAAATGGCAGCGACGCTTCGGTCAAGAGTTTGTATAGCATTTGTCCCGCTTGAACGGCCAGGCGTTCATGGAGACTGCTGTAGTTTTCCAGTTCGTGGATTTCCAGCCTTTCCTGCGCAATAATCGGTCCGGCATCCATTTCTGCAATCAGCCTGAAGATAGTGGTTCCCGTCCAGTTTTCTCCCGCCAGCAATGTGCTTTGCACCGGACTTGCTCCCCTGAACCTTGGTAACAGGGATGGATGCAGATTGATGGCCTTCAAGGGTGCCAAATGGCGTAGTTCTTTCCCGATGAAGCCACCATAGGAAGCGGTAATCAAGATGTCGGGATGCAACTTGGCCAGCTCTGAGGCAAAAACATTGATATCTTCAGGAGTGATCAGTGGTAAATCATTGTTACGGGCATACTCGGATACCGGGGTAGGAGTTGGATTCAGGTTTCGGCCGGCAGGTTTATCGGGTTGGCTAATGATCAACAGTGGTTGCATACCTTTTTCGCACAGCATCTTAAGTGCCGGCAATGCATAAGCTGAAGAACCGATAAACACGTTTGTGATCATTCCGGTAAGCCTTCCATTTCGTTTTTGCCATCCACAGTGTGTGAGGCAAGCTCTTTCAATTTGCCTTTCAGGCGCAATCTGGCCAGAGTTGAAATACGGTCAGTGAACACAATGCCTTCCAGATGATCGAATTCATGCTGGATAACCACGGCTTTGAATTCCTCAGCGGTTTCGCTGATCCGGTTTCCGTTTACGTCGGTATAGGAATAGCTGATCCTGGCGCTGCGGTGAACGTCGGCATAGATACCCGGCAGACTTATGCAGCCTTCCTCGCCCACTACTTCGCCTTCCCGGCTTTCGATTACTGGATTGATCATCACGATCGGTTCTTTGGGGGTGTCTTCGCGGCTCCAGAATGGATCGATCACAAACACCCTGAATTCAGAACCTGCCTGATTGGCAGCCAGTCCCACCCCGTCACGTTCATACATGGTATAGATCAAATCAGGAATAAAATCCTGCAAAGCCTGATTATGCGGATCGCATTCAGGAAGTTTTTTCTTCAGGATTTCATCTCCATAAAGGCGAACCGGCAAGAGATGTGGATTTTTGTTCATTTGACGGCTTGATTTTCTCCGGCGGTCAGGATGGCTACGATGGCGGATTTTTGAAAATCAACCCTCACCTTGTTGGTGTCGTCAATTTCCACCACCACGATGCCCTTGTCGGGTTTTAATGATACAACCCGGCCATAGATCCCGGATGAGGTAAGGACTTTGTCGTTCACCTGCAGGCTCTCCTGCATGCTTTGCGTTTCTTTGGCACGTTTTTGCTGCGGTCTGATCATCAGGAAATAGAGGATGGCAAACATGATCACCATGAAGATGATGCTGCTGCCGCCAAAACCTCCCTGTCCGGAAGATGTGCTGCCTGTGGCCTGAAGTAGTATATATTGCATTTTTTCTCCTATAATCCAAAGAACCTTGGATAGACTTTAATAAGTATCTGAAGCAGGATATTGGCATAAATTCCTGCGATAAGATCGTCAATCACCACTCCCCAACCGCGGGGAAGCTTTTGTGAGCGATTAACCGGAAACGGCTTCGCAATGTCAAAAACCCTGAAGAACACTAAGCCATAAAGCCCGATCAGCAAGCTTTTTGGCAGAAAGAACACAGTCAGATAATATCCGCAAACCTCATCAATAACGATGCTGCCATTATCGTGTCCCAGAGTTTTTTCCGCCTGAGTTGATACATAAACCGCAAACAGGCAGAAGGCCAGAAAAACAGGCAGGGAAAGCCACAATCCGGTTCCGTAGAGCCAGCTTTCCGGCACCAGAAAATAGAGGCCGAAAGCAGCCAGGGAACCCCAGGTTCCTGGCATGAAAGGCATGAATCCCACTCCCAGGAAACTGGCCAGAAAGGTATGCGGATTCAGTTTTTTGGACAATGAAAACTACCTTCGCTCCCTTTACAGGGTGATCTGAACGTAGGATTCCCTTTTCAATTCACTGATCCACTTGGAATAAGCTTCCATCTGCTTGCGGCGGAAAAGCATCTTTTGCACCTGATCTTTAACTTCGTCGTAGCTATAGGTCCGGCTGGGCATTTCTTCACTGCGAATGAAAAGATAAAGCAATCCCTCATTTTCCAAAACGGGAGTTAACTGGCCGACTGGAGTCTGCATGATCTGAGTGGCAAACAGCTCGGGAAAGTCCTTTTCGCCAAATTCGCCCAGGGAACCGCTCTCTGCCGCACTTTCAGGATCCATGGAATATTGGGCTGCCAAAGAGGCGAAGCTTTCTCCCTTGGCAAATCTGCTGCGGATATATTCCATCAGTTTGTGCTCGTTCAAGGTATCAGCTGACGTAGCCGCCACCATTTTCAAAATGTGCCTGGCTCTGATTTCATCACCCTTTACTTCTTCCAGCTTAATGATGTGGTAGCCAAACTGGCTTTCCACGATATCGCTGATTTCACCGGGCTGCAAGGCAAAAGCTGCATCCTCGAAGGGTTTTACCATCATGCCGCGTTTAAAGAAACCCAGATCACCACCAACTTCTTTGCTGGGACAATCGCTCTCAGCAGAAGCCAGAGCGGCAAAATCCTCACCGTTCTTCAGGCGTTGCTGGATTTCCTTGAGCTGTGCCAGCTTTTCAGCTTGGGCATCTTTTCCCGGTTTGATTTCCCGCATGATCATACCCAGCTTCCAGGAAACCGGCTTGATCGCCAGAGAATCTTTGGTTGCGGTATAGAAAGCCTGCATTTCAGGTTCGCTTACTTTTATCTTGGTAGAGATATATTTATCCACCAATTGCTCGGTAAGCGCACTTTCGGTAAGCATATCCACGTAATACTTAAGCAGATCGCTTTCGGTGAGCTTGCTTTTCTTCAGATCGGCTGTGAAGGCAGCTTCCGTGTCATAACGGGATTTCACCTGCTTCAAATAGCGTTCGGCCATGCTTTTAATCCGGGCATCATCCACTTTCACATTCAGATCCCTGGCTTTCTGTAACATCAGCTTCTGCTCCACCATTTCGTTCAAAACGTCCTGCGGATCGGTGTCCGGAGTTAGAACTTTGGCTTGCTGCATCTGCGCCAGTTGCTTTTGCAGGTCGGAAAGCAGGATAATATCTGTGCCAACCTTAGCCACAATTTTATCCACCAGTTCAGCGCTCAGGCCTGCCATAGACAGGATGATCAGCGCTGCTAAAAAGGCTCTCTTCATTGATAATTCCTTGATCAGTAATAATATATTTTGTCGGTTCGGGACTTGATGTCCTTGATCAGTTCCTGATAGATCTGATCCTGTTTTTCCAGTAATACTTTGCGTTTTATTTCCGCTCGATAATCTTCGAAATTGGCTTCCTGAGCCGTAGTTCGCTGTTCGGTTATGCGAAAAACGAACCAAAGCTGATCTTTATTGAGTAATCCAAAGCCATTTTCACCCAGATTACGTGCCGACAACCAGAAGCTGGAATCAGCTCCGGCGGTATTTACAAAGCCCATCATGCCGTTTCTGGCTTTCAGTTCTTCCTGGGAATAGCGTTGCACGGCTTCATTGAAGTTCATGCCTGCTCCCAATTGTTGCATCACGTTCTCGGCGATCAGCTTGTCCTTCAAGGCAATACGCTGGATTGAGTATTCCACAGCGTTTTTTTGGAATTCGGCTTGATGCAGACGGAAATAATTGAAAAGCTGATCTTCAGAAACCTGAACTTCGTTCAGTCTTGCCGAAATCAGGGCATTGGCTTTCACCTTTTTGGCGGCATAGCTGATCCGCTGTTTCACTTCGGCTTTTTTATTCAGACCCTGTTTATCGGCATACTGCGCTAAAACGGTAAGGTTAACCCAGTCTTCGATATATTTCTTGCGGAGTTCGGGGCTCAGTTTTTCCCAATCATCCACTCCGAATGTGGCTTTGAAGTTCTCCAGATACAGAGTTTCACCATTCACCTGCGCCAAAGCAATGCCTTTTTCGTCCTTTTTGTTACAGGCAGTAAGCAAAACAAAGCCCAGCAGCAGCAACAAAGCGGACAGGTATATCAGTATTCCAAATGATTGCTTATTTATCATTACAGAAAGGGTGGGGTGTAGGTAATTCTGATGTAGGGACGCTTTTCTTCGGGTGTGGAGCCAAGGTTGTCATAGAACTCCAGGGAACCGAAATTCAAGCGTTCCTGCATGGATTGGAGCATTATTCCATAGGGTTCTTTATCGCCAGAAGTATAGGCCTGCACCAAGGGTGTGATATCCACTTCCACACTGTCACCGCTAACCAGACCAGTGCTGGCGGCAGTGTAGGTGATAATCTCATAATCTGCTTTCACGAGGGGGCTCAGATCGGCAAGGTCTTCCTTCACCACGTTGAAGGGATAAAGGCTGTAGGTGCTGCTGCCGGTGTAATAGCTATTGGTTCCCGGCTTAACATGCAGGATCAGCTTAGCCTGGTTGATCGTCATGCGTCTGATATCCTGCTGGCTCAAAGAATTCCCTGCATTATCCCTGAACATGGTATTCACGCTGTCCTGCAAGATGTATTTGATAAACATCCGCTGCGAGCTGAGATTATCTATCTTCCATTGGGTGGAGATAGTTGCCAAAGGCGCAGTTAGCACATAGCTGTCTCTATCTGCAACATCCTGATAGCTGGTGTAGCTGGTGGCTTCGCTGTCAATTTTGTAGTTGAAATGCAGGGTTGGCCCATAGCTTGCTTCTGCTGAGGCAATCTCGAGCCATCCTGTATCAACTTTCAGGGCCATATTCCAGCCCGTGGAATCACCTTCTGACCAATTGAAAATGCTGCTGAGCGACAAAGGCATTTTGATCAGTTCGCCGATTATGGAAATCGTATCGGCAATAGCATAGCTGGATCCGGTGATTTCTTCCAAATCGCTTTCGCCAAGCGTGGTAAGCGTGTCGGGCAGAGCTTTGGTAACTTTGTATAGCTTCAGGTTGATCGGTTCACGGGAAACGGGGGAGCGTTTCAAAATCTTCAGGCTTAGATAACAGCTGTCTGCATGTTCCAGGCTAACCAGATCATCCGCATCAGGCAACCCTGTAAATCTCATATAGGCAATTGAGGTGGCATTGCGGTAGTTTGCCGTCAGAAGCTTGGTTTCTGTCCCCTTTGTTTCGCTGAGGGTTTCTGCTGGAAAGCTGTAGCCATTGGCGATACCGTTTTTATCATCCACTGTCAAACGACGGACATCGCTCCAGTTATTTCCGGTCAGATTGTCTTTTTTGGTGCAGCCACTGCCAATCAGAACCACCAGGGTCAAGATGAGCAGCAGGCCGGGCAGCCTTTTTAACGAATCCATAATAATAGTCCTGTTAAAGAGTAATTTTGAAAATAAGTAGTTTCAGTAGGCTTTGTGGATATGGGGATAATCGGTCAAGCTTTTTCTTTTCCACTTAGCTTATCTGCTTTTAACTCAGTCAGTCGCGTGTGGATAACTTGTGGATAACTTTTCAGCTTTATCCCCAGTTGTCCACGTTAAAATTGCGAAACTCATTTATCCACAAGTTATTCACAGCTATCCACAGGGTATCGTCCACAGTTGTGGATAACTTTTGCTAATTCCTGATATCCTTGATGGCCAGTTCGATTTTATTGCGGAAGTCCTGGTCTTCTCGGAAGCGGTTTTCAATCATTTTTTTTGCGTGCAAAACCGTAGTATGGTCTTTGCGGTTGTAATATTCGGCGATTTCTTTCAGGGAAAGCTGCGGGATCAGGTAATTAGCCAGATACATGGCTACCTGACGCGGCATGGCCTGGCTGGATTTGCGGGATTTTTCCATCATTTGCGCCAGAGAAATATCCCAATGCTTGCAAACCTGCTGGGTGATCGAATCCAGGGTGATGTTTTTAAGCTTTTCAGAGATCATGTCTGAAAGGATGTCGGAAACTGTGCTTACATCTATCTCCTCAGGATTCAGGTGATTATAGGAAGAAAAAGCCAAAATCCTGATCAGCGAACCCTCCAGAGCACGCACGCTGCTGGTAATGTTATCGGCTATGTAATTGAACACTTCATCCCGCATGATAATGTTCTCAGGTTCGGCTTTTTTGCGCAGAATCGCTACCCTGGTTTCAAAATCGGGGTTCTTCAGATCGCACAATAAGCCGCTTTCAAAGCGGGTAACCAGTCTTTTTTCCAGATCGGGGATATCTTTGGGAGGACGGTCTGAAGTCAGGACGATCTGTTTTTTATTGTCAAACAGGGCGTTGAAAGTATGAAAAAACTCTTCCTGGGTTCCCTCTTTACGTGATAAAAAGTGAATGTCATCCACCAGGAGCAAATCCACTTTCCGGAATTTTGCCCGGAATTCCGGCATTTTATTTCCCCTGATGCCATCGATCATTTCATTCGTAAAAGCTTCGGAAGTAATGTAATAGATGCTGCAGTTGCGGCCTTCCTTCAGCACAAAATTTCCCACAGCCTGCATCAGGTGTGTTTTTCCCATTCCGCTTTCTCCGTATATGAACAGCGGATTATAGGTATAGCCGGGAGATTCGGCTACGGCTTTGGCAGCGCTATAGGCAAAATTGTTGTTCCGCCCCACCACGAATTCTTCGAAGGTATAACGGTCATTCAGGCGGGTATTCAAAGTTACGCGGTTTCCGCTATAATCCGGAACCTCGCTTTCACCGTTTGAACTGCGATGAGACTGCGAAATGAACTGAATATCATATTTACGCCCATATAGCCCATAAGAAATCTCGCTTAGCGCTTCCTTGTAGTTTTGATTCAGGTAATTTGCCGAAAACTGGGTGGCAACCCTGATCACCAATGCCTTATCACTCATGTCCACCATTTTGGTATCCGAAAACCAGGTTTTAAAACTTTGAGGATTGATGTTCTCCTCTAACTTATCAAGGATGTTCTGCCAAATGTCTTGATCCATAAGTATCATTCCTGTTTACAATTATTATCCACAGAGGGCTTCCGGCTTGATCTGTCGTTATCAGCGCCACACAAGGCATTAAAATTAAATACTTTAGCTAATCTCTACCGGATCCCGATTGGCCAGGCTTTTCAAAGTTATCCACAAGTTATCCACAAGAACCTGGATAAAAAACTTAAGAATCTCATTTCTTGTGCTTTACTCTGTTTCAAACCTGTTCGGCAAGCCAACCTCGCCAGAAAAAATCTTCGCTGCGATTTGTCAAGCAGCTAAACTTCCACAGTTGAAGGGATTACATATATGGATAAGCTCATAATTTCTTTATTTGCGTATTGATAGAGCCGTTGAATCAGATTTGTAAAATCCAACTATGGGACTGCAATTATCTGTAAAATAGAGATATGGCGTTTTTTAAGAATTAATCCAGCTATGAGAGATCATTTTTCCAGATGGAAATCAGCTACAATAGCATCCTGACTTGCCGGAAGGCTTGCAATAAGCTATACCATTTATCAGGCTTCAAACTTGCTTTCTCGCCACCCTGGTGCTCCTCAAGTGCCACGCCTATGCCACCCATCTCCGATTCGGGTGGCATTCGGGTGGATGTGGCGAGGCATACGGGGGGCGAGAAAGGAAGGATTAGTGCCAAACCAAGTAGGCTGCCAATCTATGATTTGGGAGAAGTGGAAGCAACATCTTGTCGTTTGAAGATTCTTCCAGAGGCTTCCACTTATGTAAATCTGAGTTTGTAACCATTTCTACGTAGCTGGTAATGAATAACTCACTCGATTTGAAGGGGAGGAAGGCGTAACTTTCAGTAAGATACACTAATTGCCAAAGATTCTGCTTGACAGGATATTGCATCTTAGATGGTTATGATAATTGGAAATTGGCTGGAGGCTTTATGAGCGAAGACTTCGATCAGAGTTTATTTTTCGATATCCTGGAGCCGGAACAGGAAAACCGGTTACAAAAGGAAAAGCTAAAACTTAAAGAGGGTGAAAGGCGAGAAGTAACCATACTTTTTGCCGATGTGAAGAATTCCACAGTTTTGGGCAGTAAGCTGGATCCAGAGCTGTTTCACCGCAAACTTGACGATCTGATGAAGCGTTTTACCCGCTGCGTAACCTATTATGGCGGTTATGTGGATAAATATATGGGCGACGGGATCATGGCACTCTTCGGGGCAAAAAAAGCCACTGAACAGGATACCGAACGCGCCATCCTGGCTGCCATACGCATGATCGAACAGGTTAAGCTTTACAACAATTCAAAAATACAGGATAACCAGGCAGCAGAAGAGCAGATCGGCATCCGGATCGGGATTAATTCCGGCCTGGTGCTGGTCGGCAAAGTAGGCGAAGAACGCGAAGGAGACTTCACCGTTACCGGTGCTGCTGTCCATCTGGCACAACGCATGGAAGCCAATGCCCCTGTAGGCAAAATCCTGGTTCCGCTTCATACCAAGCAGGCTGCTGAACGCTTTTTCGAGTTTGATTCCTTTGGTAGTGTGCAGGCAAAGGGCTTTGCTGAACCCGTGGAGACCTACTCCGTGCTGAAACCCAAGCTGGATAAGGACAGTCGCTGGTATCAAAGGCTCTCTGTTTTTGTGGGTAGGGATGCCGAACTGGCTGTTTTGAATAACGCTTTTTCGCATCTGGAACGCAAAGCCAGGGGTCTTACAGACGAATCAGAAGAGATCAAAGTGATCGGTCTTTGTGCCGATGCCGGATTGGGAAAATCTCGCCTGGTGCACGAATTCACCTCACCTTTGGTAAACCGTGCTCTCGTTCTGGCTGCCACCGCTTCCGGCATCGTGAAAACGCCTTTTAATATTTTCACGAACCTCCTGGAGCATGAATTCAAGCTGCAACTCAGTGAAGACCGCAACACCAGGCAGGAAAAGCTGGAGAAAGGCTTCCAAGAGCTGGCAGAATGTCTTCCGGAAAGTTCAGCGCAAGAGCTTTGGGACTGCCTGCCCCTGATCGGATTTCTGCTGGAAATCCCCTCTGCCGATACGCGTTTGAAGCAAAGCGGTCCCGAACTTCTGGCGCACCTTAAGATAGCGTTGAAAACCGTGATTCTGCAAATAATTAGAACTAAAACCCGCTTGGGAAAACCCCTGATTTTGATTTTGGACGATCTTCATTGGCTGGATGAATCAAGCGCCGCAGTGCTGGCTGAGCTTTTGCAGATTATCCTGGACTCCCGTGAAAATGTGGTTTTTCTGCCCGTTTTGATAATAATGCAATACAGGCAGGATTATGCCGTTCCGGAAGCGATCTCCAAGTTGGAAAGCTTCCGGCAGTTGGAGCTGAAGCCGCTGTCCGACAACGAGATAATGAGGCTGATCAGGTTCCACACGAAGGATCAACATATTCCGGAAGAAACCCTGGAAAAAGTGCGGATTCTCAGCTCCGGAAATCCCTTCTACCTGGAAGAATGGTGCAACTATCTGCATGAATTGCCCAAACATGAGCTTTATGATTTGCCTGTGCCCAACAACCTGCATGCGCTGATCCTCTCCCGGCTCGATCTGCTTGATTCTGCCATTCGTATTCTGCTGCAAAAAGCCTCCGTGATCGGTCATGAGTTTCTGGTGGAAATCCTGCGTTGGATGGAGAGTAAGCTATATAATCCCAGCGATTTGGAAGATACTTTGGTGAATCTGGAACAGCAATCCTTTATCCTTAAGCTGCTGGGTTTTGACTACTCAGCTTACTTTTTCAAGCATATTATCACCCGCGATGTGGCATACCAGACCTTGCTGCTGGAAAACCGCAAGATCCTGCATTCCCTTGCCGCCCAGGCAATTGAAGAGCTCTATCCCGACCGACAAGAGGAATTTCTATTCCAGCTTGCCGATCATTACCACCGCGCCGAAATCCCCGAAAAAGCGGTTTTCTATCTGGAAAAAGCAGCCCTTGCCGCCAAAAAAGCCTACAGCAATAAGCTGAGTATCGAACTCTTTGAAAAGCTGCTGGTTTGGGTGAAGGAAGGTTGGAAGGATGGAAGGTTGGAAGG
>CAZNGW010000006.1:0-5497 GCA_964572925.1 uncultured Candidatus Cloacimonas sp.
CCCGTTTCGATCTCCATGCCGAAATAGCAAAGCGGGCAATTAGTCGAAGGGAAATTGCGGACTCCGCTGATCCTCAGATACTCAGGTGAGATCGAAATGCTGATCTCGTCTTTTTCCACTCCCGCCAGCTCAGCGATCACCACCCATTCCGTATCGGTCTGAAAAACGTCGCATTTGGGATGCCAAACGTCGTCGATGGCATCTTCCATGGCCAGAGGGCTGTTGGTTAGCGCTGAAACCTCGCCGATGAGTTTCAGCATTTCCCTTTGAATGCCCACAATATTGGTGTATAGCTTTTCGCGCATGGTTGCTCCCGGCTTTGTTTAATATTCGCTGCGTTCGCGGAACGTGAAGATAAGCTCTTTGTCCGGAGCTATTTCCGTGGCAAAGGTAACTTTGTCGTTGCTGTCCTTGGTGTATTTCAGGTCGCTTTGGGTGATGTTGGTATTGGTATCGAGTTGATGGGTAACCTTGATGCTTTTCTTGGTGGCTGAGTTGTTTTTCAGAGTAACCTGGATCAGGCGTTCGGTAACGCGGGATGAGATCTGCTTTTGTTCCTTTACGCGGGTCGAGGCTACCAGGTCGAAAGCGTTTCCGGTATTGATGGCCACTTCCTCGTTTTTGGAGGTGTGGTTGATGCTGTCTTCGCCGATAAATTCCAGGTTGCCGTCTGTGTCTTGTTTATACACCTTTATCGTGCCTTTGGGCATGGGCTTTCCGGCTCCGTTCTCCGCGGTGTTTTTGAATTTTATCATGCTTTTCACAGCGCTGGAATAAACCTGATACTCATATTCCGAGGTAGCTTTCACGTTTTGCGGGGGGTAAAGCTCCAATTGCTTGGTTTGGTTATTGGCAAAGGACACCTTCTGATCGAGGGTATACATGTGAAAATCGTGAAAAACCTTTTCTTCAAAGGAAGGCGCTGCCGCTTCCATAGCCATTCCCGCCGACATCCTGTCGTAGCCCATCCCGCCTTTGTGGTAGCTTTCATAAACTTTGTTCACATCGCCGGCGATGAGCTTCAGGTTCACGTCGTTGAAAGCCCGGCCGGAACGGTTGTTGATGGTAACCCAGGAATTCAGCAGCAAGGTTTTTTCGTCCCAAACGCTGTTGTAGGTAACGTCCCAACTGAAGCCACCGCTTAAATAAGTCATCTGCACTGGATATTTGGCTTTCTTGGGTGCGATCAGGCTCCAATGCAAGGTTGGTTTGGTATAAAAATTCGCAGGCAATTCCGCCAGCTGGATCCATTGAGTTTCGCTGTCGGCGATTACCAAAAGTTTGCCGGTGCCGTTTTCGATGATCCCGATGCTGCCACCATCGAAGAACTTCAAGGTGCCGCTCAGCTTTGATTGGTCTTTGGTTACCACATTCACTTCGCGGTCGAGATATTTCATCATGATCTGCATCTTGCCGGCCAGATCAAATTCATAATTCTGTTCGGCTACGCGGATTCCACCACCTGTAACGATCACCGAAGCAGGCTCGATACGGCTGGTGATGTCATCAAAGTTATATTCCTGGCGTCCGGCTTCCAGCTCCAGCTCAAACTGGGATCGCACCAGGGAAAGATCGTCGTTGTAAATGGTTATCCAGTCTTCCGCCGCCAGGGGTAGCAGCACAAGCGAGAGAATCAGGGCAATCAAGATATGCTTCATGAGGTCTCCTTTGTTGGTTAAGCCTTATATGGACAGTGTAACGCTATGGCCTTTGGATGTCAAGCGAAAAGGGATTTCAAAGGAAAGTGTAAGATGTGTTTTCTGCATTTTTCAGATGAATGTAAGGGATGTTTTTGTCAAAAAACAACACAAAGTAAACCCTGTTTCAAAAAAGCGTTCCCATCTGAGTAGCCAAACAAACATTTTCTCATTCCAGCGCAAGGACATTTACTCGAAATAAAAGCCGGAGAATACCGATACTGATATTCTCCGGCAATGGAGGATCAAGGGTTATTTTACTCTATTTCCCGGCTACATTGACCGCGTCGAAAAGGACTGAGGACAGCTTGTGCGAACCGAGATTATGGCTCACCTTTTCGATGGCGGCGATGTTGGAAAGGGTTTCATAGGCGTTGCCGGACAGCATGCAGTCCTTCACGCGGCCTGTCAGTTTGCCGTTTTTGATCATGAACCCACTGGAAACGCCGACTGAGTAATCTCCATTCAGCACGTTTCCGGAGTGAGCACCCATCAGGGAATAGGCCAAAATACCTTCTTCGATGCCAGCGATCATTTCCTGCAAGCTCTTATCTCCAGGCTGCATACAAACATTTAGCCCACCTGCCGTGGGAAGCTCTTCCACAGAGTGGCGAATCCCGTTTCCGGTGGCTTGCATACCCAGTTTCTGGGCATAATTCAGGTCAGTGGGAATGGCTTTCAGAACGCCATTTTCGATGAAATAATACTTGCGGGTGGGGGTTCCTTCGCTGTCGAAGGCCGTGGAGCTGTTCATATCTGCGGCATGCGGATCCTGCCACAGGCTGAATTTGTCGGACACGATCTTTTCGCCGATCTTGTTCAGCAGTGGAGAAACCTTACTATAGAAATAGCTGGGATGGGCTGCAGTGAAGAACCTGGACAGCAAGGCAAATAGCGTCTGTTCGGTGAAAATCACCGGCATCTGCTTGGTGGGAGGCACCACTTCCGTTTCACTGATTCTAAAAAGTTCGATCATTTCGTCGATCTCGGCTCGCGGAATTTCCAGCAGTTCTTTTCCCATGCGGTATTTATAGAGTCCAGAACCGGTTCCGGGAAAGATCAGTTGGCTGAACACCACGAAGTCCGAAGTCTTCATGCTGAGGTCGGTTCCGGCGCTGTTCATCACTCCGCCACTGCTTTGGGTGTACCAGTAGTTCAGGTTAAACTGACCTTGAGTTTTGGAATTCACGTAGGAGATCAGCTCTTTGCCAATCGTAATAAGCTCTTCTTTGCTAAGCTTTTCGATCTCCGGGCTGTAAGTTTTTAGTGCAGGCAAACCTTCGGTTTTGGGAAAACTAAAGCCTACCTCCATGCCGCTGGATGCGCTTTGCAGAGCCTGTTTCACCAGGGCTTCGCGGTTCAGCAGATTACGCGTGTGGGCAAGCCCGATACGTCCGTTTTTGATCACCCTAAGGGCGATTCCGGCGGACATGGTAGTATCGGCCTTGTCCAGTTTGCTATCGCTGAATTCGATGCTGTCGCCACTGTCTTCAGTATAGAAAACTTCAGCCTGATCAGCCATTTGGGATGCGAGTTGCAGCAGCTTTTCCATTATTTGCCTCCTACGGTGAGTTCTTTGAAATAGACCTGCGGTCCGCCATGACAGGAGCGGATGTTGGTTTGGCCTTTTCCGCAACCGCCTGCTTCGGTGAGAATGAAGTCCTTGCTGATCATCGCCACATTGTTCAGGGTTTTGTAGAGGTTACCGACAATGTTGATATCGCGGATCATTTGTTGCAGCTTGCCACCTTTAACTACATAGCCATAGTTTGCGCCGAAGGTGAAGTTTTCGCCGCTGGTTTGACCGCCCATGGCATTGCAGATGTAAAGGCCGTCGTCCATGGCCGCCAAAAGCTCTTCCAGACTGTATTTGTCTGGCTGGATAAAGATACAACCCATGCGCACGATGGGGGCATAACGGAAGTCCTCGGCAATGGCATGTCCGGAAACCGGTTCGCCCATTTCGGCAGCTGTGAAGCGATCATGCAGTCTGCCGGTTAAAACGCCATTGGTCATCAGGTTAACCCTGCGCACCGCCACACCTTCGTCATCGTATTTGTAATAGCCAAGCTGGTTGGCCAGGGTGGCGTCGTCAATAATATTCAGGTTATCGGTTCCCAGCTTGGTACCTATCTTCATTTTTTCACGCAAGGCAGGCAGGTCTCGCACGATGTCCGCTTCAGAAAAATGGCCAAAAGCTTCGTGGGTAAAAACCCCAGCCATGCTGGAATTCAGCACCATTTTATAGGTTCCGCCCTTCACGGGTTCGGCTTTCAGCAGGTCGGCACCGATTTTAGCCCGGTCGATGGCTTCAGCTTCACGGTTCAGCACCTTTTGAAAGCCATTGCTGCCGCCAAAGGACACGCGCACGGTTTGGGTAAGGTTTCCTTCCTGGGTGATCACCGATCCGGCAATCCGGGTGGTAACCAGTTCTTCGTTGATCTCGCTGCCTTCGCTGTTGATAAAAAACTTGTTGCGGATCACATCGGCATATCCGATCTCCACATTTGCCACCTTGGGCTGCTCAAAGAGCAAATCGGAATAGTGCCGAACCAGGCTCAGCTTTTCTTCCAGGCTCACTTCCCTGGGATCCTGAATCAGGTTGGCTTTGATTTCTGCGACCACTTTGGGCGTTTTGGCCAGGGATTTGGACTGGCTTTGATACCGGGAAAGCACTTCAGCGTTTTCTAAAGCTTTGCGGACGGCCAGCTCGGCCTGTTCTGGCTTGGTGAAACAAACTGAGGCAAAACCGCCATTCTTTAACACGCGGAGCACATAGCCGTCACCGGTGTTTTGCTCGAAGGCACGAACTTCTTTTTTGTTCATGGCCACCCGCTCGGTGCGTTTGGTTTCATAGCGGAGGTCAAAGTAATCGGCTTTCAGGCTGCCGACCATTTTCTTCAGGGTTTCGATCATCTTAACTCCTTTTCGTTTACCAATATTGCTGTGTTTCAGTGTTTACGTTTTCGGTGGTTTCGCTTTTAATCTCAGGTTTAC
This sequence comes from uncultured Candidatus Cloacimonas sp., assembly GCA_964572925.1. GTDB lineage: Bacteria > Cloacimonadota > Cloacimonadia > Cloacimonadales > Cloacimonadaceae > Cloacimonas. The sequence continues at coordinate 4,695 of CAZNGW010000006.1, forward strand.
CGTTTTTGCCGATCGGCGCGGAACCAAGCAGTTTTTTCAAGGTTTTCACAATGTCCATGCTTCCTCCAGAGGTGGCCAGGGTATTCTGCCACCATTCTTTAAAGAGGGTGAAGGGTAGGGAGTGCCTTCCCTCAGGCCATAATCCCAGTCTCTCAGGGAAAGGTTATAGCGACTGAGGTCAAGCTCTTGATGCACAATGCGTTTGCGGAGCGAATCCTGGATATTTGCGGGGAGGGCAACCAGAATCATTTCGCCCCAGATCTGGTAGGCTTGTTTACCTTTGGCGGTAAGTTCAATCGCAGTATGAGGCTTGCGCCCCTTAAAGCTCTTGGTGATCTTTATGTAATCGCTGGCGAGCAGCTTGTTCAGATGTGTGGTGATATTCCCGGAACTGAGCTGCGTTTCCCGCATCAAAGTCAGATAGTCCATGCCTCCTTTGCGGGAAAGCAGAAAGACGATCATCAGCCTGGCGGGATTATGAATGGCGGCATCCAGGGCAGCCAGACGGTTCAAGGTTTCACTGTGTTGCATCTTTTTTCCTTTGTGCTGCGTTGTTTGAGGACACAAGCGAGGATCTTCGCAGCTACAAGTTACTTTGTATTTCAAGATGGTTTTTCTGTCAAGATAAATCTTCAGCTGCTTGCATTTATCCTCCCCCTGCCTCTTTGCTTTGAACTATCATACCACTATCACACCACATGAACATACGGTATGATAGTGATCTGACAGGCATGCGAAACATGGAACAGGACGGACATCGGGCATGGATGGACAAAGGCATTTAAGTGAGGTGGCGAAATGGC
>CAZNGW010000006.1:5597-61173 GCA_964572925.1 uncultured Candidatus Cloacimonas sp.
TACCTCTGTTCCTCTGTGTCTCTGTGTTTCAAATAACCCCTTATTTTTCTCTGTGTTTAAAAGAATTAGGAACACTGATTTGCACGGATCACACGTATTAACACGGATATTTTCCCTTGTTACCTCATCACTTCATCACCTTGTCACCTTAGCTCTGTATCTCTGTGTTTCAAAAAAAGTCCTCTGCTTTTCTCTGCTTTTCTCTGTGGTTTAAAAAAAATCTGCTTTGTTCTGCTTTCTCTGTGTTGAAAGTAAATTCTCTGCGTTTATCCCGGGCTATAAAACTGAATCTGCGTCCTCGGCGAATTGGCATCCGCCTGCGCAACAGGAACTATCCTTTTGCCAGGAACTCAGCGTATTCCGGCAAACCGACCACCAACCTGTCATGACCGTCGAAATGGCAGTAACCTTCTGAGTCTATGAACAGCACCCGATCTGTAAAGCGAAGTGTGGAAAGCCTTTGCGAAATAGCTATACAGGTAATATCACCATAATTCTGTTTCAGGGCCTGCCACAGACGCTCTTCATTATCTGAATCCAGCGACGCGGTTATATCGTCCAGAATAAGTAATTGCGGCTTTTTGAGCAGTGCCCTGGCAATGGTGATGCGCTGCTTTTGCCCACCCGAAACGGTTTGCCCTTTGGAGCCCACCGTAGTAGCGTCCCCTTCTGGAAAGCTGAGCAGTTCTTCCTGTAGTTGAGCAGTTTTTACTGCCTGACCATAGCTTTTTTCGTCCGCTTCGTCAGCGGCAAAATAGATATTCTGCTTCACGGTTCCGCTGAAAAGCTGTGTTTCCTGGGGCACAAATCCTAAAAGCTCACGCCAGGAAGCCAGTTCCACCTTATCAAAGCTGATGCCGTTGAGCATTATTTCTCCGCTTTCGGGCTGCAAGATCCCACTGAGAAGGTTTATCAAGGTGCTTTTCCCGCTGCCTGTGGCACCCAAAATCAGCATTTTCTCACCTTTCTGCAGAGTGAAACTGCAGCTCTTCAGCACGCCCTTTTCCTTTTCGGGATAGCGGAAAGAAACATCCTTAAAGCATAGGCTGGCAAAGCTTCCCAGTTTGTGTTCACCCTTTGTGGCAGGACTGCTGACGGGGTAGTTTTTGATCTCTTCCAGGCGGTTGATACTCACGTTGGCCTGTTTGATCACCACAAAGAGGTTTGGCAGCGAGATCATCGGAGTTATCATGATCGCCAGATAGGTGTAGAACAGGAAAAAGGTGCCAATGCTGATCTCGCCTTTCACGGCCAGCCAGCCACCAAAGATGATCACTCCGATCTGGGCAAAGTAGTTAAGATATTCGAACAGCAGATGCTGGATGGACTGTAAACGCACCAAACTGAGCTCGGTTTTAATCCGGCTGTCCAGGGCGTCATTGAAAAAACGGGTGTATTTGGCTTCGCTGACAAAGCTTTTAATGATCCTGATCCCGCTGAAGCTCATTTCCAGCTGGTTATTGATGTTGCTGATCGCTTCCAGGTTCTTGCGGCTGCCAGTTTGCAACAGACTGATGGTTTTGTAAAGCAGAAAGAGGATAAAGGGAATCGGAGCCAGCGAAAGCAAGGTTAGCCTGACATGGATGCTGAGCATTACCCCGATCCCGAATAGCAACATCAGGATCATATCCAGCGAGCGGAAAATACCTGAACAAAGCACAAAGGACGAATTATTGTCATTCAGCCTTGTTACCAGGTCGCCGGTGCGGAAATGCTGAAAGAAGGCGTAGTCCTTTTCCTGCAGGTCTTTGAAATACCTCATTCGCAGCCGGTGCTCGAAAAGATTGTTGATCACTCCCCTCACCAAGGGATAAAAGCCAGCCACGAATTGCCCAAGACCGATTGCCAGAAATAACCACAGCAAGCGGTTAACCTGCTGCATCGGGTCTGGATGTTCTCCCGGTTTGGCCAAAATTCCGGAAAGCAGATCCATCAGTTTGCGAAACAGCAAGGGATAGGCAATGGTGGCAGCATTGCTGATGATGGTAAACAGCAAAAGTAGAGGAATCAGCCAATGCAGCCTTTCCCATTGCGCCAGGATCCATTTAAGCCGTGCATTTTTCATACCGCCTCCCCGCTGTCTGAAGCTGCGTTTTGCGAGCTTTGTTGCAGTTCCACAAGGTGCCGGTATTCAGGACAAAGCTCCAACAGCTGGGAATGGTTTCCCCGGTGTGTGATGCGACCCTGCTTGAAAAATAGAATCTCGTCGGCATCCAGAATAGAAGATAGCCGGTGTGCCACGATCACCGAGGTTTTTCCGCTTAAAAGGGTTTGGATGGCCTGCTGGATCCTGGCTTCGGTATTCATGTCGATGCTGGCGGTTGCTTCATCCATCACGATAATCGAGGGATTAAAAACCAAAGCCCGGGCAAAACTGATAAGTTGTTTTTCTCCCTGCGAGATATTCTGTCCCCGCTCCGCCAACTCGGTGTTCAAGCCTGCCGCCAGGTTTTTGATAAAGCCATTTAGCTGCACGATATCCAGAGCCTGGCTTACTTGAGTCTCACTTACTTCGTCGTTGTAAACCCTCACGTTTTCGGTAATGTTTCCCGGGAACAGGAAAATGTCCTGCAGAATAAGCCCGATCTGTTTTCTCCAGGTAAAGAGGTCTAACTCTTTAAGGGGGGTTCCGTCCACGTAGATACAACCCTTTTGTGGCTCAAAAAAGCAGCAAAGCAGGCTGATGATGGTGCTTTTTCCGCTGCCGCTGGGGCCTACCAAGCCGATTTTCCCGCCTTTGGGGATGCGGAAGGAAACGTCTTTCAGCACCCATTCTGTGCCCTGGTAGGCAAACCACACGTTCTCAAAGACGATCTCGCTGCCAAACTGCAATTCCCTGATACCCGTATGCAGCTCTGCTTCGGTTTCCAGATCGTTCAGATCCATGATTCGCTTCAATGACACAAAGGCTTTCTGGATCTCCACAAAGCTGAAGGAAAGGGAGATCATCGGATATATAAGCTGGCTGATGTATTGGATAAAGACAAAAAGAGTGCCAATGCTGCTTTTTCCGGCTATGATGCCAGGAGTGGACAACCTGATGATCAGGATCACAAAGAGCACGCTGAAGATGAACTGGAAGACGTTCATCGTTGAATACAGGGTAAAAAACGCACTGGAATCGGCTTTACGCTTCTGCCAGGAGCTTTCGAACAGGGTGTTATACACTTTCTCCTGCTTATTCATCACCTGGATAAGCAGCATGCCCTGCACGTAATCCGTGATCCTGGCAGTGATTGCAGCGTAGAGCTCGCGGACCTTTCTGAAAAGACTGGTTAACCTTCTGGACAATAGGAAAAAAACGATCGCCACCAAGATCATGGGTGGGGTAAGCAGCAAAGTGATCCGGCTGTTTTTGAGCAGCAGCACGATATAAACTCCCGCAAAAAACAGAATATTGCCGATAATGGCGATGGACGTGGATGAAAACAGGCCTTTAACCGCTTCGCTGTCGCTTTCCACCTTGGCGATCAGTTCTCCCACAGAATGGGTGTTGAAATAGCTGACCGGCGCTTTCAACAAGTGGCTGAATACGTTACGCTTGAATTCTGTGATCACCTTCACGCCCAGCCTGGCCAGAAAATTGGTTTGGGCAAAAGAAAAGAGACCCGAAACCACCACTACCAGGATAAAGGCGATCCCATAGTGTATCAGATCAGCCAGATCTTTTTGGGGAATGCTTTTATCAATGATGTGGGCAATGATCAAAGGGGGTAAAAGCTGACTTCCAATGGTGAGCAGCAAAGCGCTAAGACCAAGGATGAACAGCCATTTCTCCTTGCTGAGATAGAAAAAAATCTGCCGATAATAGACGGCCGTAGATTTAGAGTCCTTCATAATCCATCCTTCTTTAGCCTGATCTGGAGTATATTTACAAATAAATGATTGCCTTACTAATGTCAAGATGATTCTCGCTTGCGGGATTGTGTGTGCATTGGAGTCAATTACTGACCATAACCCCACCGATTTGCTTGACGGATTATCTGCTTCATGAGAAAAGGGATATAAATCGTAAACTACTGTGCACGGCACGAAAGGAGACTATATGACTCAATACTATGGTGAGTCGGAAAGTCCGCAACGAAGCTACCAGGTGGAAGAAGCGCCTTTGGCTCCTGCCCTGAGGATGGTGGATTGGATCATCATTCTGGTTCTCTGCCTTATTCCGGTAGTGAATGTGGTTATGCTGATCATCTGGGCTTTGGACGCTGAGGGCAACCCTAACCGGAAAAACTTTTCCATCGCCATGCTGATCATGTTCGGAATTGAAATGTTCGTGTTTACCCTCTTTTTTGGCTATTTCACGGGGATGATCTTTCAGGTGATAAACGCAATGCAATGATAAACACATAAGGAGAGAGTATGAAATACCTCGACCTCGCTATGAATGCGGCAACCAGCCTGGGGGCTGAATATGCCGATATCCGCATTCAGAAAACTACTGACCAGGTGATCTATTTACAAAACCTGTCTTTGAAACACACCAATACCGAGATCGTGCACGGCTATGGAATCAGAGTTTTCAAAGACGGAGCCTGGGGCTTTGCTCACAGCAACGTGTTCAGCGATGAAGCAGTGCTGGCCACAGTTCAAAAGGCTTATGAGATTGCCCAGCTTTCCGCTTCGGTGAACAAAAACAAAAAGCTGCGCCTTGCTCCGGAACGCAGTTATATCGCTACGGTTAGAACCCCTGTGAAGATCGATCCCTTTGAGGTTCCGCTGAATGAAAAGATCGATCTGATGATGGAGGTTAACCGCACAATCATGGCCTATGAAGGCATCCGCCAGGCAGTGTTCTATCTGGTTCAGCACAAGGATGAAAAGCTCTTTGGCAGCACCCTTGGCACCAGACTTGACCTCACCAGCCTGTTCATAGATCCCATGATCATCGCCACTGCGGTTCACGAAGGCGACAGCCAAAGCCGCACCTTTGATGAAGGCGGACGTGCCATTGGTTGGGAATGGATTTTGGAACTCGACTTGATCGACAAAGCCAGACAGATCGCTGAAGAAGCCCTGATCAAGGTAAAAGCCGATACCCTTGGCCCGGAACAGCGCCGCAGTTTGATCCTCGATCCCAATCATCTTGGCCTCACCATGCACGAAAGCGTTGGCCATCCCACAGAACTTGACCGGGTTCTGGGCTGGGAAGCAGACTATGCCGGAATCTCATTCGCCACGCCGGAAAAGCTGAAAAACTACCGCTACGGCAGCGAAATTATCAATTTCGTGGGCGACAACACCTTGCCCCAAGGTTTGGCAACGCATGGCTTCGACGATGATGGCGTTCCCGGCCAGAAATGGCACATCATCAAAGACGGAATTCTGAACGAATATGGCAGCACTCGCGATACCGCCATGGAAATAGGTTTGGGCTATTCCCGCGGTTGCAACAGAGCTACCTATTATTTCGACCAGCCAATCAACCGCATACCGAATCTCTATCTTTTACCTGGAACAAAACCCCTTACCCCGGGTGAACTGATAGCAGATACGGAAGATGGGGTTTACATTCAGGGACGCGGTTCCTTCTCGATCGATCAACACAGGGTTAATTTCCAGTTTGGCGGTGATTTCTTCTGGGAGATCAAGAACGGCAAACTGCATCGTCCCCTGAAGAAAGTGCTCTACAAATCATGCAATCCAGAATTCTGGAATAGCTGCGATGCCATTTGTGACGAGCGTTTCTGGCGTCCCTTCGGAGTGGTGAACTGCGGTAAGGGTCAGCCTCCTCAAAGCGCCAGAATGACGCATGGTTCGGCACCGGCCAGATTCAGAAATATCCGCGTGGGAGGTTCACAATGAACAGCGAAAAGATATTGCAATACATAAAGCAGCACTGCAACGCCGATGACTGGGCTTTATACATCAGTTTTTGGGATAGCCATGAAACACGTTTTGCCCAAAACGGCATTACCCAGCATATCGCCGGACCCAAGCTGGATATTACTTTAAACGTTTCCTATGGCACAAAATCCGGCAGCGCTACGGTGAACCAGGATGACGAAAATACCCTGGCATTTATGCTCAAAACGGCTCAGGACATCGCAACTCACGCGCCTGAAGATCCGGAGTTCATGCCTTCTGCAGAAAAGGCTGAATTGCCCAAAGTAGATAACTGCGATGCCCAAACTAAAAACCTGGAACCCCTCCAGATGGTTCAGATCGTGCAAAAAGCCATTGATAAAGCCAAAGCCTTTGGAGCCACGGTTTCAGGGATGACCGAAAAGCATTATCACAACAGCTGGATGTTCACCAAAAACGGCTTTTCCGGAAACAGCGAAAGAACGAATTTTGGCCACTCCATGACCCTGAAAAAAGCCGAAGTGGAAACCAAGGTGGATTACGAAGCCAAAAGCTTCGCCGGCTTTGATCTGGACAGGGACTTTGCCCAGTTGCAGTCCCAAGCGGAAGCCCTGGCTGATCTTCACGTTTTTGAGTCACAGAAAATTGCCGTGATCATGCGACCGAGTGCCTTGATGGAATTGATGTGGTTTATGGGCTGGATGATGAACCGCCGCCAGAGCGATGAAGGTTTTACTCCCTTTACTGACCAGCTTGGCAAGCCTTTCTTCGGCGAAAAGTTCAGTTGGTATTCCACCCTGAAACAGCCAAGTTTGCTGGCTCGACCCTACGACTTTGAAGGGATTCCCAGCAAGGAAATTGCCTGGGTGGAGAATGGTATTCTGAAAAACATGCCAACCAATCGCTATTGGGCAAAGAAGGTGAATGGCACGCCGGGAAGTTCATATAATGTGTATATCCCAGGCGGCAATGCCACTGAGGAAGAAATGATGCAGATGGTGCCACGAGGGCTGATCCTGAACCGTTTGTGGTATATCAGAACCGTGGATGCCAAAGCTGGAGAACTGACCGGCATGACAAGAGACGGAGTTCTTTATTTCGAAAACGGCAAAATTCAGCATGCGGTTAATAATCTACGTTTTAACGATATCCCCCATGACGCAACGCGCAGGATTCTGGCTTTGGGAGCTTCCAAGCTGGCTTCCGCTTCCACGATGCTGCCCACTTTGTTGATCGATAACTTCAATTTCGTGGATAAAACTAGTTTCTAAAAAGAAATGTGTTGACAGAAAAAGCGTAAATGTAATTAGGTGAATTCAGATGCGATTCAACATTCCCATGAGCCTATTCCTTATGTACTCGGGAGAGCCTCACACCAGAATGTTCGATCCCGAAAAATAAGGAGATACCCATGCCAGACAAGACCTTAGTTTGCAAAGACTGCTCCAAGGAATTCGTCTTCACCGAAGGTGAACAGGAATTCTACAAGGAAAAAGGCCTGCAGAACGAGCCGCAACGCTGCCCTGACTGCCGCAAAGCCAAAAAGGCTCAGTTTAATCGCAACAGATCTCATAACCGCTACTAATTTATAGATAGCAAAGTAAATCTGTTAGACGCCATCACACTTCGTGGTGGCGTTTTCTTTTTTCCACACCGGGTAGTGCATCACAAAATCAGAACCCAATTATGACGATGGATGCCGATGCGCCGACCATGCAGGTTTTACTTCATCGCTCGGGATGAACGTAGTGATATCTCTTCAGTGCAGAGAAACTGGAGTGATGAAGTAACGAGGTGATAAAGTTATTGAGTAACGAAAATTGCGGCATGCTAATTCACCACTCCGCTATTTGACCTCTTAGCTATTTCGCCACTTCGCTGTTCCACTGACTACCTGACTCCCGTCCTTGCTTTACTACCCATGCCAATAATGCCTTGACAGATAAAGCGCTTATGCATTTTAGTAAACTCCAAGAATTAAATCAATCAAAAGGGAGCACCGATGGACACCGAATCTACCCCTCTGACCAGCGAAAACACCACTCCGTCTACCGACAACGAACTTGCCCTTCTTTCGGAAGATGAACTTATGAGCAGATACAATAATTCCGATGAAGAAAGCCCGGAATTTACTGCGGCAAAAGATGAGCTTATCCGCCGTGGTTATACTTTTGAAGCAGCAGATGCCCAACCAGAAGAAGAAGATGATGAGAATCTCAACATTCTGCGCAACTCCACCTTGAAAATGCCTTACGGAAAAACCGGAACCCTTGTTTGGGAATGGCTGTATACAGGTTTGGCCATTGTGGGAGCCGCATATTTTCTGATAACCCTTAGCAATAATGACGTAAAGCTGAGCACCAGATTAATAGTCACTACTGCCTTGGTGGTGCTTTTCGCCATTTCACTGGGTGTTATGGTCGGCGCTGTCCGCAGGATGGCAAATCGCCGGGTAAGCAACAACGAGAGGCTATTGCTTGGCCCCAGCTTTATCTTGGGTTCGTTATGGTTTTTAAGCGCATTGGGGGCAATGTATTATGCCATTGATATGTTTGTGGACGTAGCGAAATACAGCTTCAAATATGCGCTGATGTCGGCAGTGTTACCTTTGGCAGGAGTATTGATCTGCATTGCCTTTGCCGTGTTTTTCTTCGTACTCTTTAGAGAAAGCTCCAATTGATTTAAACCAGAACTTCATAGAACACGCAGTATACAATTGTCCGTTCATTAAGGGTGCATTAAGCGTGAGACCCTTAATTCACGCTTAATAATCCCTTAATTGGAGGGCAGATTACTCAGGGGTGTTTAGGAAGGGATAGATTTTCAAAGTTTTAATACTTTTCCAATCCTTGAACCTGCTTTTATCAGATAAATTCCGGCGGAAACTGGCTTTCCATTAGAACATCTTCCATCCCAATTGTAGCTTAAAATATTATCACCCAAACGGTTTCCCACGAGGCTGGTGAGCTTTTGTCCTTTCAGATTATAGACATCAAGTTGCTCCGTGCCATAAGCGTGGTCACAAGTAATTGTGGTTTTCTCTTTAAAGGGATTGGGGTTCACCTTTAATTCCTGGCATAAGGGTAAAAACTGATCTTCAAGGTCGCTGGCTGGATTAAAAACTGCCAGAAAAGCATTTTGGTCGCTAACGTTACCGCTGTCAATGAAATGGCTGCCAAATTGGCTGAGTCCGAAATGCCAGCCTGCCACGGCAATCAGGCCATTGGAAAGGGCTTTCACGCAAGTAGAGATCTCGATGTTGGTTCCCCCGGCTGAAGTAAATTGCAAGTTGTTCAGGTTTCCATATGCCAGGATAACATCGCTTTCTCCCGAACTGGTCCAGGGAATCCCAGCGAAACTAACCTGCCCTTCATAATTGGCAACATAGGCAGGAACAAACTCACAATCGGCGTCCTTCCCCTTGTCTGCCAGGTTTCCACCATAAAACTCAAAATCGGTCCATGCGCCAGTATTGGCATCAAAAACAGCCCAATAGGCATCATCGGTGCCTTCGCAGGTGCTGAACGGAAAGTTTCCAATGCTACCCGAACCCGCTATCCGACCAGCAACCATGCCAAATTGCGAAGGTGATACTGCATTCTGCACGGCTATATTGATCACGGGAGTATTAATGCTGGATGCGAGCCACTGTTCCTGCCCCAGGGAGTTGTATTTTGCCACAAACATTCCACCTGTGGAAAGAGTGAAATTCCCAAACTGGGAACCTGGACTGGCAACGCCCGTTACGTAAGAATTTCCATTGTTGTCGCAAGCAATTTCATAACCATAATCAACACCTGCCGTGCCGGCTCCCCGCGCCCACAGGAAATCCCCGTCCGAACTGTAGGAACAGCAAAAAACGTCGCTACCCCCATAGCTACTCAGGCTTTCTGAACTGGAGAACTTTATGGTGTCGGCAAACCAACCCGCTACAAAGACCTGACCTTCTGGATTTACGCACAAACCATAGCCAATGTCGTTCAAAGGCCCGCCAAAAGTGCGCATCCAGACAAGATTCCCCTGCGAATCAAGCTTGATGACATAGACGTCCCACATGCCGTAGGAACTCAAACTCTGCCCCTGGCATGTGAACGTGCCGATAAAATAACCACCCAGATAGCAATTACCCAACGCATCCACACCCACACCCAAGGCTACGTCTTCATCGTTGGAGCCGTAGCTTTTCGCCCAAACCAGTTCCCCGTCAGAACTATACTTAGCTATGAAACTATCGGCTAAACCATAGCCCGGCAAATAGTTCGATCCCACCAACAGACTATCGGTAAAATCACCAGCCACGTAAATGTTGTTTTGAGCATCGGATGTGATATCCCAAATGCGGGACATGCCACTGCCGCCAAAGCTTTCAGCCCAGTCCCAGCTTCCTTGGAGAAGGGCTGATAACGCTAACAGGATTATGCATAAACTTACTTTCATAAAGGTTCTTCCAGAGTGTATTTGCTTTGCGCCAAAAACAGCATAGCCTCCCGCTTGGCAAGTAAAATCATGCTAAAAGCACTTGCAAAACAAAAAAATCACTTGACCAAGAAGAGCACTATTAGCAAATTGTAAAAAACAAATTCAGAGGTGAATGATGCTGGATAACAATGAGATTCGCACCAAAGCCAGAGAATATCTTACCGGTAAGTGGAATATCTGTGCTTTGATCCTTTTGGTTTATTATGTTCTTACTATGGGAGTAGGTTATATTCCCGTCTTGGGCGTTATCGGTTCCCTGCTTATCGGAGGCCCTCTGGCACTAAGCCTGGCCATCATATATCTTCGTATCACCAGAGGTGAGGAAGTAAAGGTTGAGATGATCTTTGAAGGATTCAACGATTTTGGCCGCAGCTTCGTTACTCTGCTGCTGACCACAGTTTTCATCATCCTTTGGAGCCTATTGCTGTTGGTGCCGGGAATTATTGCCGGACTTTCCTATTCGATGGTTTTCTTTATCCTCAGCGAAAACCCGACCATCTCACCCATCGATGCCATCAAACAAAGCAAGGCAATGATGTATGGCCATAAAACCGAGCTGTTTATGCTGTCCCTGTCCTTTCTGGGCTGGATAATTCTGTCTATTTTTACGGCAGGAATCGCTTTTTTGTGGCTGGGCAGCTACATGCAAACCTCTGTGGCAATCTTCTATCAGGAACTTAAGCTCGAAACACCTGCTGTGTAACTGAATCCCCTCATCCCTTGCTTGATCCGGGAACTCCTTGTATTGTCAGGAGATTCCTGTTTACCCAGAAATGAGGACAGCAAAATGCGACCAGATCTACTCCGGTCTCAGTCAGTTTTCCGGTTCTCTAACTACAATTTCCGGTTATAGTTTCACCAGTTTTTTCCTGACTACACCAGACTGGCTTTTCAGCTCGCACAGATAAATGCCGGAAGCGGTGTTACGCCCAAGTTGGTCAAATCCGTCCCATTGCAGATAATGCGTTCCCGCCTCGAACCCAACCTCGGAATAACTTTTCATAACCTGGCCTTTAAGATTGTATATATTTATTTGTAAGACCGTTTTGGACGGGACTCCGATTTGCAGGGAAACGCTCTGGCCAAAAGGATTGGGATAGGCACTGAGACTCAGATAGTTGTTTTCCGGGATAGGAGGTATTCCAGGCTCTCCAGGATTGGGCAAGTCCATCGCAACCGGACCAAAGAACTGGCTTTCGCCATTGTAGGAAACAGCCTCCAGCCAGTAATACAGCAGATCGGCAGCAGGCAATTCGGAATCAGTCCAAGTGTAGTTCTGGCCTTGCGAACCTCCCTCTGCCTGAATTATAAGGCTGTTCACTTTCAGAGCTTCGGTAAGGAATGAGCTTTCTGCTCGCAACACATTGTAGCCCAAAAGCCCGGTTTCGGATGCCGTGCTCCATTTGATTCTGGCCAGGTCGGTATAGACGGCACTGAAAGAGATAAGCTCAACTGGCAGGGTAACTTCTTCAGCAGTGAAAAAATCCATGATTCTGGAAAGCAAGTTGGCCCGGGTATTGGGAAAAACTCCGTCTGTTAGTTCCCGCAAAGCATAGCTGAAAACAAAACTGCGCTGATCATAAGCTCCGGCACAAGCCACTCCCACACAGCCATAACCGCTTTCCTCAAAAGCGCTGCGGGCATAGGCGAGATTTGGGATGAAGGTGTCAATATAATCCACCTTGGTTTGGCTGGTGGCAGCAAACAACATGCCTGAGGTCGGAGTATTGCTTTGACCGGCCAGGCCGTCAATGGCATTGGTGATTCCATCATCCGCTGTGGAAATGCCCAATAGTGGCCACAAAACTTCATGCGCATCCAAGGCTCCTTCGATATCCGGCAAATAATAACTCATGTCGAAACCTACCACGTCCACACCCTCAATGTAAACCTTGCCACCTGAGACAAGGTAGTCTTTTAAGGCATTGAACATATAACTTTTATCAAAACGGACTATGTTGCTGCCCACTGCTCCAAAACTTAGGAATACCGAATCAAAACTGAAGAACGAAGCAGGGAAAGTGGTGCCGTAAACCACGCTGTAGCCTAAGCCCTGCAAGGTGGTTCTGATAAAGTCCCCGCTCATATCACGTCCACCCGCCACACCTTCCCACACAAAGACACCCCCATTCTGAATCAGGATACTGAATGTGATGGTTCCTCCAGCCACCACCGCAAGATCAGCTGTCGTGGTTAGGGTAAAACTTACATATTGAGAGCTGGCGGTTGGCAAGGCATTAATGCTGAAAACGCTGCTCAGTTCCAGATAACCGTCTGCCGGGATACTCTGCAAATGCGTATTGGAATTGATCACTACATTGGGATTGGTGCTGCTGAGCACAAAAGTTCCGTTAGCGGGATAATCGCCATAACTGCGCAGTAAGAGATTTACCGAAAAGTTTTCTCCCGGCTCCACGGCATTGTTGGCATTGGCGTCTGTGGCACCCCGGTTTTCAATGAGGTAAAGCCGGACTTCGCTATCTGGCTGGGGATCAGGTTCCTGCAAAGCCCTTCTGGCATTCAGTTTACCTTCGCCCAGCAGGTTTTCCTTACCGGCATTAACCGCATCCACATCATCGCAACTGCCTTTCAGGCGTTTTATCAGGTCGCCCTGTGAAATAGTGGGCATATAGGATTTGATTAGTCCTGCCAAAGCCGTAGCGATCGGGCTGGCATAAGAAGTGGCACCACTTACAGCAGCATATCCGGCTCCGCTTGTTGTCCAGACTGTGGTATTGGGCGCACCCACATCCACGTAACCCCCATAATTGGATACCGAGGATTTTACGCCGTTATTCTGCAAGGCTGCGGTTGCCACCACGTTTTGATAGCCGGCTGGATACAAAGGTATGCTGTTGTTGCTGTTGCCAGCTGCTGCCACAATTATGCAACCAAGGCTGTAAGCATAGTTAATGGCATCCTGGTTGGCTTGGGAGAAGCCAGTTCCGCCCCAAGAACAGTTTATTATGTCAGCTCCGTTTTCTGCAGCATAGATTATTCCGTCATATCCCCTGTAAACACTGCTGCTTCCTGGAAAACTACAGGATATTGGCATCAAGCTAAGGTTCCAGCTCAGACTGCTTACTCCCAGGGCATTATTCGTAACTGCAGCCATGATCCCGCTCACAACTGTTCCATGAGCACCTGTTTCATAAGGGTCATAATTCTGGTCGCCATTGGAGTTCAGCATAAAGTCCCAGCCGATCAGATCGTCAACGTAGCCATTGTTGTCGTCGTCCAACCCATTCAGGTCGCCACTGTCGTAAACCCAAGCGCTGCCATTGTAGTATATGGTATAGCCATTGCCGTTGAAGTCCTCACCCAGATTGTTCCAGATATTTTGCGCCAGATCGGGATGGCTCCAGCGACAGCCAGTATCCACTAAAGCCAGAACCACAGGATTTGCACCCTGTTCGCCTTTGTGAATATCCCAGGCTGCCTCAGCTTCCAATGCAGAAAAATAGGCTGAGGCCGCATAATTCGGATCATTGGGAACTGCCAACAGCTCATCGGGATATACCACTTCGGCATACTCCACATGCGGATCGCCAGCCAACTGATTAACCACGGCTTGAGGTGGATATGCCGATTTTACAGTAAAAATCAGAGAAATCTCACTGTTTGCACTTTTGGCAGAAGTGGTTTTGAAATATGGCTGCAAATTGCTGACTCTCAAGCTGCCAAGCCTGGCGTCCAGACTGGCTATTCCGGTTGAAACTGCACTTTTCTGAAGCATAGAGCGATATTCCGGTTTGATCTTGAAAACCGCCTGGCCTTGGACATAATCAACTTCTGCGGCATACAAGGTTAATACACTGATAAACAAACACATAGAGAGCAAGTATTTCATGGTTAACTCCTTAGAACAGGCTTTCCCGCAAACGCCGAAAGGCGGTTACCCGGTCTTTGGCGAAGCGGGGAATTATATGCAGGTGAAAATGGGGTATGCTTTGTCCGGCAACGCTTCCACAGTTCATAGCCAGATTGTAGCCGGCGGGAGAATAGCGTTTGTCCAGGATTTCTTTGAGGCTGCCACAGATTTCATGCAAAGCCTTGCTTTCTTCCGGGGAAAGAGAGAAATAATCGGAGGTGTGCCGTTTGGAAATGATTAGGGAATGCCCTTTACCAACCGGATACTTATCTGGAATAGCGAAAAAATGCTCATTCTGGGCAAGATAAACTGAGCAATCGAGAGAACAGAAAACACAGGACATATTTTACCTCTTGAGAATATACTAATCAGAAACAGCTATTGAGTCAAGGACGGAACTCCATCGCTGATAAAAGCAGCTTGGACAAACCCCAAAAGCTTATCAAACATATTTCTGCTTGACAATTATGACATTTATGTATATAAGGATTTTTCGAGCCCTCTGAGAAATCGCAAATAGTAAATTCCTTATTTTGTAGAAAGATACATTGCCATCAAGGGAAGCGTGGATAGTTGATACTGCTTGAATAAACCGGGAGAAAAAACATGCCTGAACTGAGAAACCTTGCAGAACACATTGCCGAGCGATGCATGCAGGGACAAAGCGTAGAAGTATACATCAAAGCCTTTGTTCCGGGATCGGACAACTGCCAGTTGGCAGGCGATCTGGCCAGAAAGCTTTTGGTTCAATATAGCTCCGGGGATAGCTTACCACCCTTGTTTGGCAAAATTTTGGGTGTGAAGGATATATTTCTCACCGGTAGTTTACCTACCCGGGCAGGATCGTGGTTGCCAACCCATGTTTTCAGCGGTCAGGCTGCAATCCCGGTTGCGCAGTTGATCAATGCTGGAGCAGTTCTTTTGAGTAAAACCGCCTGCAGCGAGTTCAATTACCTCACCAAACCACCAACCCTGAATCCGCTTTTTCCGGAACGAACTCCGGGTGGCTCTTCCAGCGGTTCGGCAGCAGCAGTGGCAGCAGGCCTTTGTGATCTTGCCCTGGGTTCGCAAAGCAGAGCCGGGATAATTATGCCAGCGGCTTTTTGCGGTGTTTATGGCTTCAAACCGAGTTCCGGACGCATTTCACGGCAGGGTCTGGTCAGCTTTTCGCCAACCTTGGAGCAGCCAGGACTTATTACCAGAGAGCTTTCTGACCTGCAAACCGCAGCCAGGATTCTGCTGAATAAAGACCAGGAATGCGTGGATCAAACATCCAGACCGGTTCTGGGGATACCCTCGCAGCAGTTTTTGGCTCAGGCAGACAGCGAAATCCTGGATCATTTCGAGTTCCTGCTGGGAATCCTGAATTCTGCCGGCTTCGCGATCCGGCAGATGGATACCTTCAGCGATTTTCAACAGCTCAACCGCAGCCACCACAATCTATTTGCGGCAGAATTCACTCAGCAACACATTCCCATCTATGCAAACTACGGGCATCTGTATTCTCTGGCATCCAGGGAACTCTACGAAAGCGGTATGAAGGTATCCCCTGAAAGGCTTTATGAGGCCAGAGAACTCCAATCGAAGATGCGGGAAAGCGTGAAGGATGAGATGCAAGCCAAAGAAGTGCAAATCCTGGTCAGTCCGTCCACTGCCACTTTGCCACCCTTGCTTTCGGGAGAGGCAATATCCACAGCGTTATGCCTGCCCTTTAGTTTTTGCGGCCTTCCAGCTATCAGCATCCCTGTCTTCAACCATCCTACCGGGCTTCCCTTCGGACTTCAAATCAGCGGAGCCTGGGGCTGGGACGAATATCTTTTGGAACATGCCGAAAGAATCCAGGATACTTTGATTTAGTAAAACCAGTTTCTTAGTCCTATCTGCAAAAAGCCAGGCTCAAGGTAGATTCTCTTGTCCCATAAAGAAAAAAACAGGGTTCCATGCACCTCAGCCCCCTGGAAGATCAAACTTCGTAACCATCAGCCATCATGTGCCCTATGCAGTATTATCACTATCATACCACTTGCATACCACATGATCATGCGGTATGTATGCCTTATGATAGTGGTCTGGTTCTGAGCCTGATAATGCAGCCAAAAGGATGATACTCTTCAGTATGGCATGATTTTTGTATTGACTAAATATGCGATTGCGAACAAATTGGAAAAAAAAGTGATTTACGCTAAGAAATATGAAAACCGGGAGGTAAAAATGCTGCAAGGTTCATTCGTAGCCTTGGTTACGCCTTTCAAAAACGGAGGGATAGACTGGACTGCCCTCGAGGCGCTCATCGAGTTTCAGATAAACAGTGGCACCCATGGAATGGTGCTGCTTGGAACCACAGGCGAAACTGCTGGTCTGGCATCGGACGAAAAAGATGCTCTCTTGCGCTTTGCTTTCAAGAAAATAGCCGGAAGGCTACCGGTAATCGTTGGCACCGGAACCAACAACCTGCACCATACTTTGGCCTCCACGCAGCACGCCAAAGAGTTGGGTGCCGATTATGCCCTGGTTTTAACACCCTATTACATCAAGCCCACACAGCAAGGCATGTTCGAGTTTTTCAGTGCTGTGGCCTCCAAGGTTGATATCCCGATAGTGATGTATAATATTCCCGGTCGGGCCAGTGTGAACATGACTGCCGCCACTACCGTCAAACTCGCCAAAGCGCACAAAAACATAGTTGGCATCAAAGAAGCCAGTACCAACCTGATCCAGGCAACCCAGATCGTGCGCGATGCCCCCGAAGGCTTTACACTCATGAGCGGTGAAGACGGATTGAACCTGCCTCTCATGTCTGTGGGCGCCAAAGGCACCATTTCGGTTACCGCCAATATAGTCCCCAAACTGATGAGCGAACATATGGAAAGCTGTTTGAAAGGCGACTATGAAACTGCCCGTCAGCAGCATCTTGCTCTGGCAAAGCTGAATGAGCTGCTTTTCATCGAAACCAGTCCCATCCCTGCCAAGGAAGCTCTGCACATGATGGGCCTGATCGAACTGGAATTCAGATGCCCGATGTGCCCGTTACAAGACACCAATCGCGAGATTTTAAGGGCTTGCCTGAAGGAATACAAGATAATAAACTAAGAGGATAAACATGAAAAAACAAGAGCTGATCCACGGATTCAGCCTGCTGGAAACCCGTGAGATAAAAGAGATCAAAACCATCGCACACCGCTATCTTCATAAGCAAAGCGGTGCTGAACTGATCCATTATCAATGCGATGACAACAACAAAGTATTCAATATCGGTTTTAAAACAATCCCCGAAGATAACACAGGCTGTCCGCATATTTTGGAGCATTCCGTATTGAACGGCAGTAAGAATTTCCCCTCCAAAAACACCTTTATGGAACTGATCAAAGGCAGCATGAACACCTTCATCAACGCCATGACCTCTCCCGATATGACAAATTATCCCATTGCCAGCACCAACGACAAGGATTTTATGAACCTGATGAAGGTGTATCTGGATGCGGTGTTTTTTCCAAAAATCTACGACGAACCGAATATCCTGCACCAGGAAGGCTGGCACTATGAACTGAACTCAGAAGATGCGGATTTGAATTATCGGGGTGTGGTTTACAACGAAATGAAGGGAGCTTTTTCCTCACCCGACGGCATCATCTACCGTAAATGCAAGCTGGCACAATTCCCTGACACACCCTATGGCTTTGAAAGTGGTGGTGATCCTGATGCCATTCCGGAGCTTAGCTATGAGAAGTTTCTGGCTTTTCACAAGAAGTATTACCATCCCGACAATTGCAAGATCAGCCTTTACGGAGATCTGGATATTGAAGCCGCCTTGAGACTGATCGATGAAGAATACCTGAACCACTTCAAAGCTGGAAAAGGCAAGGTGGAACTACCCCTGCAAACCCCCTTCGGAAAAGCCAAACACCTGGAAATGGAATATCCCGTCGAAGAGGGAAAAGACATCGAAGACCAATATTATCTGGCACTGAACTGGACTTATGGCAAGGTAACTGATCGGTTCCTGCCAGAAGCAATGAGCTTCTTGGCGGAGATGCTGATGTATTTGCCTGCCTCGCCTTTAAAGCAGGTTATCCGCGAATCCGGCCTGGCAAAGGATTCCAGCTTATCGCTGCGTCCGGATATTTTGCAGCCTACCCTCAGTCTGGTCTGCAAACAGGTGAAAAAAGAAAACCTGGAACCCTTGGCAAAGCTGATTCAAACTGAATTGAAACATCTTGCCAAGCAAGGATTTGATAAAAAATTCGTGGAAGCGGTGATCAATAGCCGCGAGTTTTATCTGCGCGAAGCCCAAACCCAGCGTTTTCCGAAAGGACTGGTTTATGTATTTGGTACTCAGGGTTTATGGATGCATGGCGGTGATCCAATTCAGAGCCTGGCATTTGAGCCTATGCTGCAGGAAATGAAACGCGGACTGACCGAGCCCTATTTTGAAAAGCTGCTGCAAACCATTCTGATAGACAACAAACACGCCAGCCGGGTAGATTTTATTCCCGTGCCAGGACTATTTACCAAGCAGGAAGAAGAACTGAAAGCCAAGCTTGCCAAGCAGAAAAAAGACATGAAAAAGGCTGAAATCACCAACCTTGTAGAATTTAACAAGGCATTCACAGCCTGGCAGGAAGAACCGGAAAAAACTGAGGACCTGGAAAAGATCCCAATGCTGAAGCTCCAAGACCTCAATCCGCTGGCACAACGTTTCCCCACCGAAAAAGAAGTGTGGAAAGAATTTACCCTATTGAAACATGAACTGAATACCAATGGCATTGTTTACCTTAAGGCATATTTTGATCTTGCCCACGCCGAAGAGGTTGATCTGCCGTGGATTAAGCTCTATTGTGACCTGGTGGATTGGGTGAACAGCGAAAACTATGGCTATGCTCAGCGCTCCAATGAGATAGATACCCACACCGGAGGAATCTCGCTAAGCCTGGAGTTACTGAATAGCTTTACCGAGCCGGACGATATTCTACCCAAGCTGAAACTAAGTGGAAAAGCTGTCAGCACAAAAAGCACCAAACTGATGGAACTGGCTTCCGAATATGCCATAAAACCTCTATTTGACGATCCAGTGCGGTTCAAAACCCTGCTCAAAGAACTGAAGACCCGCACCGAAGGCTGGGTATTGCAATCTGGATCGAGAATTGCCATCCAGCGCATGCTGGCTCCCCTATCCCAACTTTATCACTGGCAGGATATGGTGAATGGGATCAGTTATTACCATTTTCTTTGCGACCTGGTAAACCGGATGGATAAAGAGGTCGGGGAATTTATGGAAGAGCTGGACTGGGTGAAAAAGACCTTCTTTACCACCCATAATCTGTTGATAAGCCTTACCGCTTCCGCAGACGATATGGCGAAAGCCTTCCCGGAACTGGGGATTTTGCTTGCCTCTGTATCCCAGGAAGCCTATGCCCCGGTCGAAAACCACTATGCCATCCGTAATTTCAATGAAGCAATCTATGCCCCGGTTCAGGTTCAGTCCGTGGCCAAGGGTGGAAATTTCTTCCGCAAAGGCTATTCCTACTCCGGAAAGCTGAGGGTGCTGAACAATATCCTCTCCATCAGCTATCTCTATCAGGAACTGAGGGTAAAAGGCGGTGCCTATGGTGCCTGGGGCGAATTTACTCCTGGCGGATATCAATACTTCGTTTCCTATAGTGATCCCAATCTTCGTGAAACCTTGAAAACCTATGATGCTGTCCCGGATTTCCTGCGAAACTTTAACTGCAGCAAACGTGAAATGGACAAACACATAATCGGAGAGATCTCCAGCCTGGATTATCCAAATACTCCTGAAGAAACAGGATACAAGGCAGATGTGGATTACCTTACCGGTTTCACGCACGAAGACAGGCAGCAAATACGCAGCGAAGTGCTTTCCACCAAACTGGAAGACATTCATTTCTATGCAGATATGCTGGAAGCCATAATGACCAAAGACCACTATTGCGCCTTTGGCTCTGAAAGCAAGGTAAAAGAAGCGGCTGAGCTGTTTGATGCAATGGTCCCGGCATTAAAATAAGCAAGACTTATTTGATGAAGCAAAAAGACAAAAAGAAGATAAAACGTTATAATGGCAGACTGAGCAACATCAGTCTGCCGGATATCGATATTCTGGACGAGGAAAAAGAGTCAAGTCACTATAAAACAGCCCGTACCGCCAGCAAACGTCTGGATACTTTCAAGGAAGGCCTTAGCTTGGTGCAGGGAAGAATTACAGAAATTAAAAGCAACTATCTGTATTCCGTGGAAGTAGATGGGCAAATCCACAACGCTTCGATGGGTGGAAGGTTGAAACAATTTCTCTACAGCAGTCAGGCTCTTGCCGCTGTAGGTGATCTGGTGGCTCTCGATACTTCCAATTCACCTGATTATCGCATCGAACAAGTGCTACCCCGTAAGAATGCCCTGATCCGATATGGAAGCGGAAGCTTCCAAAAAGAGATTATCCTGGCTGCCAATATCGACCAGGTGGTTATCACTTCTTCCTGGCGCATGCCGAATTACAAAGCCGGGCTGATAGACCGTTACCTCTGCATCGCAGCCATACAGGATTTGGCAGCCATCATTGTGATAAACAAGATTGACCTGTTGGAAGATGCTGAGGAATTGGAAGAAGAAACATCTTATTACCGCAAGATCGGATTTCCATTGCTGTATACCTCAACCGTAACCGGAACCGGCATGGCTGAGCTAAAAGCATTGCTGAAAGACAGGGACACTGTGTTCACCGGCCATTCAGGAACTGGTAAAAGCTCACTTATAAACTATCTGGAACCTGAGCTGAACCTTGCAACCGCTGAAGTAAGCGACTTCAACGAAAAAGGAAAACATACCACTACGCAGGCAATCTTGAGGCCTTGGAGCTTTGGGGGACATTTACTTGATACTCCGGGCATCAAAACTGTTACCCTGCACAGTGAAGACAAAGAGCAGATTCCGAAAGTGTTTCCCGGTTTTGCTTCCCTGCATCCAAAATGCAGGTTCAGGGACTGCAGTCATACCCATGAAGAGGACTGTGCCGTTTTGCAGGCTGTGGAAAACGATCAAATCCCCATTGCGCGTTATGACAGCTACCGTTATCTATATGAAGGACTATGATGCGAAATTTTGCCCTGTGTATAAATCCTGCCTTTGGTGACCTGTCCAGCATCTACAAACTGCTGGAAGAACTCCGTAAAGGTTCAGACATTGTGCTTTACGGCAGTTCGAGCGACCAAAATGTGGTCCCCTCGCTGATCAAACCCCTCCCCAAAAGGATCACGCGCAATTGCATAGACTGCATCCTTGTATTTGGCGGAGACGGAACCATCCTGCGTGCCAAAGACCTTGCCCTGAAAACCGAAGCTCCCATTCTGGGAATTAATCTTGGCTACCTGGGCTTTCTATCCGAAAGCGTGTTGCCGGAGATATTTTCTTCCATCGAATACCTGAAACAGGGCAAATACAAATTGCTGCACCGGATGCTGATCAATTGCCGTATCAAGAGACAGGGAACCTTCATCACCGAAGATCTGGCTTTGAACGATGCCGTCATCCACAAAGCTGGAAGTCCCGGACTTATCCATATCCGTATCAAAGCAAGTGGACGCTATGTTTTTGACACACGCTGCGATGGCCTGGTAGCTGCAACGCCTACCGGCTCCACAGCCTATTCACTCTCTGCGGGTGGACCCATTCTGGCTCCAGATATGAAAGCCATGGTAATGGCACCTTTGAACCCACATATCCTCTCTATCCGGCCAATGGTGTTTCCAGCTACGGAACGCTTGGTAATGAAGGTTTACGATCTGCATCAGGCTGCCACTTTACAGATTGATGGGGTAAATACCCACTCTCTGAAAGAGGGTGACGAAGTGCATGTGAGCGCTTCACAGCGAACGGTATCCTTCATCAAGCTTTCCAACCGGACTTTTTACCAGATTCTGCGCAATAAACTGCACCTCGGTAAATAATGCTCAGCGAACTCTACATCAATAACTACCTTCTGCTGCCTGAATTCCGTTTACGGTTCGACCAGGGTTTAACCGTAATCAGTGGCGAAACCGGAGCCGGAAAATCCATCCTGGTAGGATCGATCACGCTTATTTTTGGCGACAACAGCGCTGGAACAGAAGCCTATGACAAAAACAAGCCAATCTATCTGGAGGCCACCTTCATTCCCGAAAATGACCCACAACTGGGTGAATTGCTTTCCCAAAGCGGAGCGCTAACTGATGAAGAGCTAATTCTGGCCAGGGAGATCGGAACCAATGGCAAATCAACCTATTTTCTGAATGGACGCAAAACCGGCGTGGCCATTCTGAAAGAACTGAAAAACCACTTGATCGACTTTCACCATCAAAGGGATCAGCAAAAGCTGCTGGTTCCCGCCTACCAACTTGAAATCCTGGATGCCTATGCCGGGGCAGAGGAACTTCGTAGCTGTTATACAGAACTCTTTCAGGGCATTAAAACCGACTTGAAAGAACTGGAAAACCTTTCCCGCCAAGCAGAACAGCAGAGGGAACTGCAAGAACTATACCGCTTTCAGCTGGAAGAACTGGAAAACGCCAAACTCATTCCCGGAGAAGATCTTGCCCTACAGAACGAGTTTGACCTGCTTTCACATGGGACGCAGATAATCGAACTAAGCGCTCAGATCCGCAACAGCCTCTATGAAGGTGAGAATTGCCTGTTTGACCAGCTTAGCGTTCATCTGGGCGATCTACACAAATATGAAAAGCTCAATCCCGCTTTGGGACAGGCTTCGCAGAGCCTTCAACAAGCATTGGAAGCGGTTCGCGAAACCTCAGAACACCTGGACGGCATTGGCGATTCGCTTTCAGCTGATCCCCAGAGGCTGGAGGACATCCAAGCCAGGCTGGATTTACTGAATTCCCTGGTCTACAAGCACAAAGTACGCAACATTGAAGAACTGCTCGCTCGCTTTAACGATCGGGCCGCTCAATTGACCGATCTGGGAAAGCTGGAAGATAGGATCATTCTCCTGAAGAATAAGCTGGAGGCTGACTTCGAGCATCTGAAAGCCAAGGCCGATGCTCTTTCAGAACTTAGGGCTGGGGCTTCCCTGACTTTGGCAGGAGAATTGCAACAGAACATCAGAAGCCTGAGTATCCCGGACGCTATTTTCGAAATTAGGATTGACAAAAAAACGCTTTCCGGTTTTGTATTAACCGATTATATGGCCAGTGTGTCCGAAAGTGGACAGGATTTCGTGGAATTCCTGTTCACGGCAAATCCAGGTTTCGGCTCAAAGCCTTTAGCAGCAGTTGTTAGCGGGGGTGAGCTTTCAAGGATTCTCCTGGCTATCAAGAAGGTTCTTTCCAACAAAATGGTACCCCGGCTGGTGATTCTTGACGAGATTGATGCCGGAATAGGCGGAAAGACCGCTGAGCTGGTTGGAGAATTTATTCAGTTGCTGGCAGCAAAACAGCAGGTGCTGTGTATAACGCATCTGGCGCAAATCGCAGCCCGCGCTGATCGCCATCTGGCGATCGACAAAGTTTCCGACCGACAGAACAGCAGAGTGGAGATTTCCGATTTACAGGGAGAGTCCCGGCTGCAAGAAATTGCCCGTATGCTTTCCGGTTCGCTGGGCCGGAAGGCTTTGGAACATGCAAAAGAGCTAATAAGTGAGATAAAAAAGCGAGGTTAAAGTGGACAAGAAAACCAAAAGAAGAGTTAGAGGCGTAGCCATTTTTATCGTATTCCTGGCTGTGTTTACCGCCATCATTCAGTGGCAGCGCAAAGAAGGAAAAACTGTAAATTACAACTTCAAGCCTTCCCAGCAGGAATACCGCGATCTGAAGTTCATAAACAAAGCTGAAATTGCTTTTTCTTCTGCAAATATAAGCAAAGCCCAAGCTGAGATAGCCAAAATCATGGCTGAAAATGCCAAAAAGCAAGTTCGCAAACAGGTGGAAGGCTCTTTTGGTGCATATATCTTCAGCGTTCCCCAAAAAGATCTGCCCTCTTTGGTGGAAAAAATGCGAAGCTTCGGAACTGTGGCATCGCAAACTGAACAGATCGACACTTCTTTGGTAAATATAGACTTTGAAAGTGAAACCCAGCGTTTGGCCTCCTACGAAAAAGAACAAGCCGACCTGAATAACGTTCGCTTCCCCACCGAGGTTCAAAACCGTCGCAAAGAAGCCCTGCATGGACTTATCCAAACCGCCCGCAACAACCTGGACAAGCTGAAAGACCAGGAGAACGTTTTGCTCTATATCACCCTGATCCCGCATCAAAGGCATTCTGGTGTGTTTAACACTATCAAGAGCATGAGCATCAATTTCTTCACCTGGCTCTTGATCTATTCCGTGGGCATGGTGATTGTGTATTTTGGAACCAGGCTTTTGATGTATTTCCTGGCGGCAATCGGGATTAAAGGCCTGGGAGTCGGAGGAGTCGGCGGAACCTATCAATATGGCGGATATACCGGCTATGCAAACAAATATTCCGGCCGCTACAGCTATAACACCAGCAAGCGAAAAGTGAAGCGGGTTTACAAAGACAAACGCGAAGAAGAAGATAAAGACTCTGAAAAATAATCTGTAGATTTATCATAGGGAGTATGGTATGACACTGTTACCCTGGCATATTTGGATGATAATCGGGATCGGTTTTATCATCATCGAGATTTTCGATCCAGCTTTCTTTTTTATCTCGCTGGGGATCGGAGCAATAATCACAGCCCTGATAAGCATTGTTCCGGTAATCGGGGATAGCGTTCCCCTGCAGATATTTATCTTTGCAGTGCTGAGTTTCATCGCCTTTCTGTTTATGCGCAAACTGGGCAGGAAAGTGTTGGCCAATCCGGGCAGCGATACGAATGTTTATGCCTTGAAAGGGAAGAGCGGCTTCGTTACCAAGGAGATTCCTGTCGAAGGCAAAGGTTATGTTAAGATCGGTGGCGAAGAATGGGTGGCCATCGAAGAAAACCAGCAAGCCGTGGAGCTTGGTGCCAAGGTGATCATCACCGGCATCGACGGGAATAAGGTGATAGTTAAGAAGCTGTAAAAAAGAGAAGAGTGGACAGGGGACAGGGCACAGATTGTCCTGGAGTGTTGGTGTGTTGGTGTACTGGCGTGTTGGAGTGCTGGTGTGCTGACGTGTTGGAATGTTGGTGTGCTGGAGTACTGGAGTGTTGGAGTGTTGGTGTGCTGGAGTAATGGAGTCACGATAATATCCTCATCCCGGACTTGATCCGGGATCTCCTTTAATTGCAGGAGATTCCTGTTTTCACAGGAACGAGTAGCCACGGTAAACGGGTGTGGAAGGGTGTAAACATGGAACTATGCTGGGAGCTTATCCTGATAGCTATACCTCAACTTCTCAAATCTCTTCCCCATCGCTATCATACCACATGCTCATGTGGTATGATAGCGATGTGTTTGTGATGTGATCTCAGGCAGGCAAGGAATGATGGACAGTTTTGTTCAGACACCTATTCTGGCGCAAAACTCAAATATGGGGCAACGGCTGCATTGGGGTTTACGGGGTGTGCAAAGGTTCTGCCCAAAGGCTACTACGTAAGAATTGATGTTCTGCCAGTGCTTCAGAGGCAGCGTGTCCCTCAGCGCCATTTCACTTTCAAACGGGGTTTTGGTATTAATATAGCCCCAACGGTTGCAAATGCGGTGCACATGCACATCAACGCAGATGGCAGGTTTTTGGAAGGCAACCGCTCTCACCAGATTCGCTGTTTTGCGTCCCACTCCAGGTAACTGCAACAGATCATCAATCTCATCCGGAACGATTCCTCCGAATTTCTCGTTCAACACCTTGGGAAGCTGCTTGAGATGTTTGCTTTTTTCCCGGTGAAAGCCAACCTGATAGATTAATCTGTCCAATTCCTCAAGGCTGAGCTTGTCAAAATCATCCACCGTTTCAACCACTTTGAAAAGTTCGCTTACCACCCTGGCTGTGGTTTCATCTTTGGTTCTGGCGCTCAGGATGGTGGCCACCAGAACCTTAAACGGTTCC
Organism: uncultured Candidatus Cloacimonas sp.; assembly: GCA_964572925.1. Classification (GTDB taxonomy): domain Bacteria; phylum Cloacimonadota; class Cloacimonadia; order Cloacimonadales; family Cloacimonadaceae; genus Cloacimonas. Next base: position 31,741 of record CAZNGW010000006.1, read on the forward strand.
TGGGTTTTAGCCTGAATCAGATCCACAACCGGCGTGCGCACAGTGAAGAAGTGCTGTTTCAGCTTTTCCATTATCTGGTCGATATCTTTGTCCTGCATGGCATTATCCTTTATTAATGAATTCTCAGGCGAGCAAGGGAAAAAATATGTTGCACGAAAATCCGCACTTACAATTCTTGTCAATTACTAAGGAGAAAATAGCATGTGCGGAAGATTTGCCCAGGTGATTAAGCACGACCAGCTAAAAAAACTTCAGGATGAACTGAAACTGAAAGAAAGCAGCGAGCAACTTGAGCTGAACTACAACGTTGCTCCCACGCAGACAGTTGCAGCAGCTTTGGCACAAGGCAATATCCGCTATCTGGGGTTTTTCCGCTGGGGTTTGATCCCCTCCTGGATGAAGGAAATCCCTGAAAAGGCTTTGATCAATGTTCGCAGCGAAAGCATCCTGGAAAAGCCCAGCTTCAAAGTATCCTTCCTTCGCCGTAGATGCCTCGTTCCCGTAACCGGATTCTACGAATGGCGGCAAAGCGACAAGCAACCCTTCTTCTTCCAGGCCGACCACAACGATCTGCTATATCTGGCAGGAATTTACGATGCCTGGTACGGTCCGGACGGCAGTTACATCCCCTCACTGGGTATTATTACCCAAGCTGCCGACCAACAAATGAGTAATATCCATAGCCGCATGCCTCTCTGCATAAATTCTGAGCTTGTGGACACCTGGCTGGACATCTCCTTGCAAGATCCCAAAGCGCTTTCTGGATTGCTGGTTGCGGCATCTGAAGTGCATTTTAAGCGCTATCCCGTTTCCAAATACGTAAATAGCATTGGCCACAACGATCCACTTTGCTTGCAACCGGAAAGCCCGGAAGAAAAGCAAAGCGATCTGTTTATATAACTTATTAATGATTGGTGAATATGGAAGCTCGAAAAAAGAATATCCTGGTGGTGGACGACGAAGTATCAATGCTCGATTGCGTCCGCATGAGCCTGAAAATTGATCACAGTTATGTTGTAACAGCCTGCGAAACTCCCCAGGATGCCATTGCCCTGCTGCAAGCTGCTGAGTATAATCTGGTAATTTCCGATATAATGATGCCGGGTCTCAGCGGCCTGGAACTACTGAGCCTGGTAACAAAAACCGATCCCAATATCCCGGTAATTCTGATGACCGGCGAAGCAGACCAGGATAAAATGCGAAAAGCCATCCAGCTTGGTGCCTTTGATTTTCTGCGCAAACCCTTTGAGATTTCCGAATTGCATATCGCGGTCAAACAAGCCCTGCATAAAAACCAGTTGCTAATCCAGAACGAACGCTACCGCAACCACCTGGAAACCTTGGTGGAAGAACGCACGGAAGAGCTCTTCGCAGCAAAAAGCAAACTGGAAAAACACTATCTGAACACCATCCACGCCATGGTGAACGCCATGGAGGCAAACGATATTTATACCCGCGGCCACTCTGAGCGCGTAACTGTGCTTAGTTTGATGATGGGAAAATTGCTGAAACTGGATGTGGAGGAACTTAAGCTTTTACGTATCGGTGCCCTGTTGCATGATCTGGGCAAGATAGGAATTTACAATACTTTGCTAAACAAGGAACAAGAACTTACCCTTAGTGAATATGAAGTGATGAAACAACACCCGGTTATCGGAGAAAAGATTATTAGCCCTATTGGCCTTCCGGCAGAAGTTCACGACATCATTCTGCAGCATCATGAATGGTTTGGAGGTGGTGGCTATCCTTACGGAAAGAAAGGCAAGCAGATTTCACTGCTGGCCAGAATCGTGACAATTGCCGATTCCTATGATGCCATGACCAGTAAAAGAGCCTATCGCCATAATCTTGATCCGCTTTCTGCCAGCCTGGAAATCAGAGACAAGGTTGGCCAGCAATTCGATCCAGAACTGGGTCAGCTTTTTTATGAAAACTATCGTTACATCATCGAACCCCTTGCCAATCCACCAGTTATCAATGAACTGCTGTTTGATCTGTTTTAAAAGAAATATAAGGAGTTAGCATGGTAAAGATTATCAGCGCTGCCGAAGCAGCCGCCATGATCCAAGAAAAAAGCCGCCTGGCCATAGGAGGATTCCTGGCCGTAGGCGCACCTGAGACCATCATCAATGCTCTGGTGGAAAAAGGAACCAAAAATCTGCACATGATCGTAATCGCCTCGGACTGGGAAAATCGCGGAGTGGGAAAACTTGTGGTGAACCGCCTGATCAGCAGTGCCCAGGTTTCGCATCTGGGAACCAACAAGGCCATTCAAGCTCAGATGAATGCAGGCGAAATTGCTATCGAACTGGTTCCCCAAGGGACTTTGATGGAGCGCGTTCGCGCCTGTGGAGCAGGTTTGGGTGGGATTCTAACGCCCACCGGCCTGGGAACTATCGTGCAAGAAGGCAAACAGGTTATCAGCATTGAAGGTAAGGACTACATTCTGGAACCTGCCATCTGCAGTGATTTTGCCCTGATCAGAGCTTATAAGGCAGACAAAATGGGTAACCTCACCTATCGTAAAACTTCCCGTAACAGCAATCCCATTATGGCAATGGCCGGCAAGATCACAATCGCGGAAGTGGATGAGATCCTGGAAATTGGAGAAATTGATCCCGAAGACGTGGTAACTCCTGGAGTATTCGTTAATTATCTGGTTTTAAGCAAGGAGAAAAGATAATGGATAAAAGAGCGATGATCGGAGCTCGGATCGCCAAAGAATTCAAGGATGGCGATTATGTAAACTTGGGAATAGGGCTGCCCACCGAAGCGGTAAATCACATCCCGGAAGGGGTGCACGTTATCTTCCAATCCGAAAACGGCATGCTGCGCGTAGGACCCAAGCCTGCAGACGGCGAAGAAGATCAGGATCTGATTAATGCAGGCGGGGGTTTCATTACTGCTCTGCCCGGAGCCAGCTATTTTGACTCGGCCCTTAGCTTTGCCATCATCCGTGGCGGACATATCAACGCAACCGTTCTGGGAGCTTTGCAGGTGGACGAACAAGGCAACCTGGCCAATTGGATGATTCCCGGAAAGATGGTTCCTGGCATGGGGGGAGCAATGGATCTGGTTACCGGAGCGAAAAAAGTGATCGTAGCCATGGAACACTGCGATAAAAACGGCAATTCCAAGGTGTTGAAACAATGCACCCTTCCTCTTACTGCCAAAGGTAAGGTTAGCTTGATCATTACAGATATGGCTGTGATCGAGGTTACGCCAAACGGACTGGTGCTGAAGGAAGTGGCAGCAGGATTAAGCGCTGATGACGTTCTAAAGGTAACTGAAGCCACCCTGACGGTAGCCGAACCGATTATATATTTCTGAAAGTTTTGCCCGGGGATTGAGAAAGGTAATTTCTGAATCCCCGGAGATCTATTCTATTCGAGTCTGTGAAGTTGTTAAACTTCCTTTTGTTAAGAGAGCGCATAGTTTGAGGGTTTGATTGGTTATTCAAGGCAGAATGGCTCCACCAGATACCTGTCGTCGCGTCCGATCTCCACTTCCAGATATATGCCGTCTTCCTTGTATTCTTCGCTTTTAATCACCGCGATTTCGTGCAATTTGGACACCAGAGCAGATTTCTCATAGGGCAGTTTCAGCCTCAGTCTGCTATTGCCCAGCACAAGGTTTTCCACTTTTTCGATCATGGTAGCCATGTTCGTTCCCAAAACTGCGGAAACAAACACCGCATCGGGATATTTGCGAACCAGCAGACTAAGCAGTCGATCATCCAGCTTGTCGATCTTGTTGAAAACCAGGAGTTGGGGAATGGAATCCGCTTTTATCTGGCTGAGCACGCTGTTTACTTCATCGATGTAATAGGCATGGCGTTCGTCGGAAACATCAATTAGATGCAGCAGCAGATCGGCATCCTGAACCTCCATCAGTGTAGCCTTGAAACTTGCCACCAAGTGATGCGGAAGCTTGGAAATGAAACCCACCGTATCGGAAAGCACTACCGGATTTCCGGTTACCAGTTTCAATTGCCGGGAAGTGGAATCCAAAGTGGCAAAAAGCTTGTCCTCTACCAGCACTCCGGCTTGGGTGAGCTGATTGAACAGGGTTGATTTGCCGGCGTTGGTATAGCCCACCAGGCAGATTTTCTTGGTTTTGTCGCGCTGTTTACGCTGGGTTTCCTTTTGATGTGTGATCTGCTCTATTTCACGGTGGATCCTTTTAATCTGCATTTTGATGATGCGTTTGTCGATCTCGATCTGTTTTTCACCCATGCCGCGGGTAGCGGAACCTCCTACGCTTCGCACACTACCGCGTTCTTTGTCGAAGTGTCCCCACAGCTTTTTGAGCCTGGGCAATTGGTATTCCAGTTCTGCCAGTTTCACTTGCAGTTTGGCTTCGCGGGTGCGGGCATGGTCGTGGAATATGCTCAGGATCACTTCAGTCCGGTCTATTACGTGGATAGAATAGTCCTTTTCAATGTTCCTGCCTTGCATGGGACTCAGTTCTTCATTCACGATCAGCATTTCTGCCTGGGCTTGCAGCATTTTCTGGCTTAGATCGCTTAAAAAGCCCTTGCCAAAAAAGGTGGCACGTTCCGGTTGATTGCGTTTCTGGTAATATGATCCTAAAATTTCTATGCCAGCAGTGTCTGCCAGTCTGATCAGTTCATCGAGGGAGGCCTGGGTTTCTGTTTCGGTTTCGCCCTGTCGCACCAAGGTTACCACAAAGGCGGTTTTTTCCACCTTCTGCAGTTCTTGCCAGGATTCCGGTTCCAGTTCCAGTTCATCCAGTTCGTCGAATATATCGTCCTTCATTTTTTGTCCTATTGGCTTAGGGGGTCAGCTTGGTTCCCCGGGCATCTTTTCTGCCTGGAGAACTATCGTAAACCTCCGTGTTGTAATATATTACCGCTATGTAATCCCTGGGGAATTTACCGTGAAAATAGCTGTGCATCAGGTTCACATAGTGGCAGGCTTGTTTTTCGTAGTCGCTCAGGTTTGAGTCGTTGGGGTGAACCAAACGTGCGATCTGCTTGACCTTGTAAGTAGGAATGTCCAGAAAAACGGTAACGCTGATGGGATTTACCATCTGATTCAGAAAGGTCTGAGTTGTATAGCCAGGCTCGGAATATAGCTCCAGAGAAACCAGCCGGTCTCCGGCAAAAACATCTTCTGCATTGGTATACAGGCTGTCCAGAATCTTCAGTTTTTCGGGCAGCGGAGCTTCTAGTGTTGATTCCAGCAGCTGGATGATCTCAGCCATTTTTTCCGCTTTGGGTAAAAAACCCATGCCTTTCACAGCGTTATTCAGCTTGAATTTGCTATCCTTTCGTGCTGCACCGTAAGTGGCTACCATTCCGTTGTGCGGACCTGATAGTTCTGGTGAACGGGTAGCCTGGTCACCTTTTTCCAGCATCTCTTTGAAGATATCCAAATATTCCAATCTGCGGTCTTTGTTCCATTGCCAGAAAGCCGGAGGAAACTGAACCAGAGGATAGCTTTGCCATTTGCCGTCCACTTTGGCTTTGATCACAAGTGCATCATCGGCAGGAGTAACCACGGTCTTTTGAACGCAATAATCATTTTTCCAGAAACTGACGGGATCGATCGAAGCCTTGGCCAGCAGTATCCCGGAACTGCCAAGCAGGACGAAAACGAAGAGAAGCATTAGTTTTTCCATAATAACCTCAGATTAGCACTATCCATATTGTGTCAAGCTAAACGACGGGCTGGCATAGCCAGGTAATTTATGGATATATTTGCCTGGTTAAGCTTGAGCCAAAATCCCAGGATTCATAGTCCAGGCCGAACAAACTGCACTGAGATACCTTCGGGATACTTCTTCCCGATGATGAATTTCAGATGTTTGGTGGTAAACGGGGTCCGCTTGGTCAGGTCTTTTTCGCCCGCGGCAAGATAAGTTCCGGAAACTTTTACGGTTGCTCTGCGATTACCTTGGACACCAGGCAGGTTTTCGAGCTTTGTTATCTGGATGTCTTCCGCTTTCCAGTTTTGCAGGCCTGCTGGAAGTGCCAGATCAGCCGCGTTTAGCTGTTCCGCAATGAATTCCAGGATAGCTTTGGCCAGCTTGGGTTCTTCGATAACATCCTTGGGCTTGTTCAAAACAGGCACCACAGCATTATATACAATCACCAGCAGTAATAAGACAATGATTGCAATGATCACCTTCTTCGCCATTTTTACTTCTCCTTTGAAAACTATCTGATAGGACTCTCTTATTCACTTTGTTCACAAATTGTTTTCACCTTGGTTTCAGGTCAAGATAAAACCGCAGTCTACCAGGTTGTAAGCAGCAATAAACATCTTAGCGTTCTTTTTGTTCCTGAGTGGAGACTTCTCAGACACGCTACTGAAAGGACGTGTTTGAGTGAGTGAGCTTACTTTGGCAGGTGGGGGATTTACTATCCAAGACTTAAAACATGGCTGGCTTTTTGTGACGGAGGATCGGAATCCTCCGTAAACAACAGCATTGGAATGCTATGCTACAAAGCGGTGCAGTCTTTCTGCCCAGGACAGTTCAGAAGAGCTTTGCAGTTTTTCAGGGCAGTTCGACTCCACTTTTCCCTTTTCCACCTTTCCACTTTTCCACCTTTCCACTTTTCCACTTTTCCACCTTTCCACCTTTTCACCAACCTCATCACTTCATTACTTCATCACCTTGTTACCTCATCACCTACATTTCCGCCACCAGTTTTTCCCAGCCGGGAACGGGACTTAACAAACCGGCTTGGACAGCAGCAGAAACGCTTCTACAGGGCAGGTTTTCTGTGTAGATATCATTGCGCGTAAGGGTTTTGAGATCTGTTTCCGGGTAGGCTTTGGCCAGGCTGCTCATCAGAGTCATGTAAAGGTTCACCCAAGAGTGGAAGGGCTTATGGGTGTGGCTAAGCTCATTATGGAGAAGCAGATAAACCTTCAGATCGGCTTTGAAGGCTTCAGAGGGGGCAAGAGCAAAGAGGTTGCGACTGGTTTGTGCCATGCGGGTATTTTCCGCAGAGGGCTTTGGAACGCAGTAACGGCGGGCTAAGAGCATTCCGGTTTTCCGGTTACGGTAGAGCACCAGATCGTCCACGGTGCCAGTTAGTTCGGACAGGCAATACTTAAGTTTGGTTTTCATGGTTTTTTCTCCTTAATTGTGTCTTCATAATGTAGCGGGGGACAAAATGAGAGATTGGAGACAAAAACACAGTGGTTTATTTTCGACACAGAGAAAAACAAAGGATTATCTGAACCACAAAGACACAGAGGAACAGAGGTAGGGTAACAAGGTAATGAGGTGATGGTGTAACAAGGAGAAAAATCCGTGTAATCCGTGCAAATCCGTGTTACTATTTATCTTCAACACAGAGAAAGCAGAGAAAAAGAACATAGAAAAACAGAGGATTATTTGAACCACAGAGACACAGAGGAACAGAAAAAAAAGTATCTGAGGTTTAGATTGATAGTGACTGACATACTTTTCGCGTCCATTAGAATCTGAATCATCCAATAAATATCCGTTATTTAACGTCTCTGCTCCTCTGTGTCTCTGTGGTTCAAAATAAGAATAAATCTTTGGGTTTCCCCAATCCAAGCAGCAAAACCTTCGCACTAACCTGGTAAAACCATCCTCTGCCTTTGCACCATTATTGCCTTTTCCTTCCTTCCTCGCCACCCGAATGCCACTCAGCTTCCCCCCGAACTCCACCCGTGTCCGGTTCGGGAGGTTTTGGCGTGGATATGCGGTGGCAAACGGGAAGAAAGGAAGGAAGCAGCCTGCTCTGATTTACCCGGCACTTCCGGCTTTGTTCATTTCAGTTTCTCACGAAACACGAGAACGCAGTTGACAGATAGCCGTGCTTTACTCAAACTGCATTTTTGGCAGCATACAGCCAAGAACACATAAGGAAAAGGAAAAATGCTACTGGAAATCTGCGTGGATTCACTGGAATCGGCTTTGATTGCTCAGGCCGGAGGAGCTGACAGGATAGAATTGTGCTGCGCATTGGAATGCGGAGGGCTTACCCCCTCGCCCGGATTGCTACAACAGGTAAGAAGTTTACTCAACATCCCCGTGCAGGTGCTTATCCGTCCCCGCAGCGGAGATTTTTGCTATTCCGAGCGCGAATTTGAGGTGATGTGGGAGGATATCCTTTTTGCCAAGCTGAATGGTGCAAACGGAGTGGTGATCGGAATCCTGAACCCCGACGGCAGGATAGACATTGCCCGAACCAAAGATCTGGTGGAAGCTGCCCGTCCGCTGAACGTAACTTTTCACCGCGCCTTTGACTTTTCCCGCGATCCATATCAGGCCTTGGAAGATGTGATCAGCACAGGTGCAGACAGAATCCTCAGCTCTGGCCAGTGCCAAAGTGCTTTTATGGGCATTACCCTGCTCAGCGAACTGGTAGCTCTAGCCGGAGAAAGGATCGTTATAATGCCCGGAGCGGGAATAAACTCGCAAAACATTACAAATATCATCCAAGAGACCAAAGCCACCGAAATCCATCTTTCCGCCTCTAACGCGGTTCAGAGCAGGATGCACTACCGCAAAGCAGGTCTTAACCTGCAAAATAGCCATTCTGAGTATTCACAAAGGCAAACTAACCCGGACGAAATGAAACTGATAAGGAAACTAACCCTATGAAAAATATTGCGATAGGTGGATTTTTTCACGAATCCAACACCTTCAATCCCATTATTACTTCCCAAGAGGATTTCCTGATCTACTATGGTGCTGAGATCTATGCCAATTGCGATGCTTACCTGCAAGCCAAGGGGATAATCGAGTTCTTTTCCGGTAAACCCGACTGCCAATTGCTGCCATTGGTGTTTGCCAGAGCTGTTCCCAACGGGGTGGTGGACAAGGCACTTTACCTTAGCCTGAAAGCAAAGTTCTTCCAGCTATTGGAAGAAATGCCCCAGCCCGATATCTTTGTGCTGGCCTTGCATGGCTCAATGCGGGTTCAAGAAATCGGCTCCGCGGAAACTGACTTGCTGGCAGAGATCAAGTCCCGTTATCCTTCTGCACCAATAGTTTGCGGCCTGGATATGCACGCCACGGTTACCGATAAAATGCTGCAACTTACCACTGCCATGGTGGGATATAAAACCGCTCCTCATCTCGATGCCTTTGAAACAGGATACCATGCGGCAAAAATGGCGTATCAGATTTTGTGTGAAGGTGTTAACCTCTGCATAGGTGCAGCCAAAATCCCTTGTTTGATCGCCGGCGAAAAATCCGAAACGGACTATCCTCCCATGCGGGATTTGATATCTGAACTGCGTAAGCTGGAAGAAAAAGACGAGGTTTGTGCGGTATCCTATCTGCTGGGTTTCCCTTGGGCTGATGCGGAAGAAAATGGAGTAACGGCTTTGGTTGTAACCAAAAACGGCCAACAATTGGCAGATTCCTGTGCTAACTATCTGGCTGATAGATTCTTGGCAGTCCGCCACGAATTTAGCTTTTCCTCGCCAGCTTTTGTTCCCGAAGAGGCATTGCGCAGGGCCTTGCAGGAAACTTGCAAGCCGGTATTTGTATCGGATTCTGGGGACAATCCCACTGCGGGCTCCACTGCCGACAACACAACGCTTATCTCTTTGCTGAGCAGGGAATTGCAGGATCTTGCCCGGAGCAGGAAGATTCTGGTGGCAGGAATTTTTGATCCCGTGGCAGTGGAAACAAGTAAAGACAGGATAAACCAGAAAATAAGCCTGCAGGTTGGCGGAAACTTCGATACCATGTATTGCCAACCGTTTGTTTTGGTGGGGGAGCCAGTCAGACTTGTGGAAGGATTTGGCCTGCATAAGGCAAGTTTACTACTGTTCCATACTGATGAGTTTGACCTGATCATTACTTCCAAACATATAGGTTTCACCGGGGTTGAGATGTTTGAAGCCCTGGGCATAGACTACCTTTCGATGGAACTGATCGTGGTAAAATTGGGCTATTTGACGGAGGAATTTAAGGCCATTGCAGCAAAAAGCTACCTGGCACTCAGTCAGGGTTGCACCGATGAAGTGCTCAGCCGGCTTTGTTACTCAGGTAACTATGATTTGATCTGAGAAACGAAAGCATAGGCTTTATTGTCGCTAAAGACATTGAAAAGCATTTCATAACCCGGACTCAGGTTAGGGATCTCCTTTAGTTGCAGGAGATTCCTGCTTACGCAGGAATGAGGAAACAAGGACATTTCATGTATGTTACTATTTAAGTAATCCCTTGATCTGTCACCCTCCTTGGGTTGGCAAACTCCGATTTGCCAAAGAGATCGGAGATCGATAGTCAGTTATCTATTCGTCAGAGCATGCTTTACACGACACTGGAAAGCCATTGCATTACAGCATCGTGGAACAGGGCTTTTAGCTCCAGATAGGCATGAATGTTCAGTTCCCCGCTCCATTCATCCATGAATGTTTTTTTGAATTCGATCGCCGGGCAGATAACCCTGTCGCCAAAAGTGGCATTCATCCAACGTGAAAAATAACCCCCGGGAAATTTTACATCACAACGGCAATCAAGAGGTTCGCCTGTAAAAAGTTGTCCGTCCAGCAATTCCCTCAACTGCTCAAACAAGGGATAACGGGCTTGAGGGTTATTGTTCCGACCGATGATGATATCAGGATTCTGGCTTGGGGAATCAGGCTCAGCATCTGGGCCACCTCTTCGATGGTTAAAGCTGTGCAGATCGAGGATCAACAAGCGTTCATGTTTGGTTAAAAGCTTGTCGGTTTCATATTTAACCATGCCATACCAGGTGTCGTAGGCTTTGAACATGGCTGCTAGCATTTCAGGGCTGAGTTCCGTTTTTCTTACCGGCAATCCCCAGGCGTCTTCAGGTTTCTGGTAAACGCACTTTTCCCGACTGCGGTTCAGATCTACGGCAAACCTGCTGGTCTGCACGATAATGCGGTTTGGAAAGCACTCCGCAAAGCCATCGGTAAAGGGATCCTCTTCCTGAAACCTCTGTTTGGCGTCAATTCCGCAAGTTTCTTCCAGCTCGGAAGGCAGATGATGTCCGTTATGGATGGCAAACGCCAGAACCGGCAGACTGAAATCGCCAAAATGGAGGTCGGAATAGATCATTGGCCAAGGTTTTCGATGTATGCCATCAGGCTCTGCAGGATGTCCAGATAGCTTTGGATGGTTAGGCGGTCAGCTTTGTCGAGTTTCAGCCAGCGGTTCAGAAGTCCCAGGTCGATCTTGCTTTCCTCTCCGGCCTGTTCGATCAGGAGGCTGATACCTTGGGGAATAGGCCGGTCGGCATAGTAGCATATCCCTTTCAGAACCGGTAAAATTGAGCGGATGGAAAGCTGAAGGGTCTCTGCCAGAGCTTTGGGCTTGGGGCTTTGTTCCAGCACACTAAGGCGGGTAAGCAGCCATTTGCCTTTGACTTCATGTTCCATCTGCAAACGCAGATCGGCCTTGGAAAAAACAAGGCTCTGTAACAGGTCTTCCGTGGCAAAGAGGTTTTGATAATCACCACCTACGATATCCAGAAACTCCAATGGATAGGAATCCAGCGAGCCGGAAACAAACTGCCGGTTGATCAACAAGGGGAAAGCCAGCCTGTTTTTGTGGCAGTAGTTGCGAAGTTCATCCAGGCTATCCAGCAAGCCGGAAGGATCGCTTTCCAGGATAATCACGCAACGCTGTTTGGATTCACCATATACGGCAACCTGTAGCAGATGGCTTTTTAGCTGCTCCAGACTTGGCAAAACTTTACTGAAGTCTTTCATATTTTCACCTCCCTACGAGGTATGTTTATTTATGTAGGCATTGGCACAGGCACGTGCCAGATTACGGATTCTGGCAATATAGGCAGCCCTTTCGGTTACGCTGATCACGCCTCTGGCATCCAAAAGGTTGAAGCTGTGCGAGCATCGCAGCAGCATATCGTAAGCCGGAAATACAAGCTGTTTTTCCAGCAGGGACCCACATTCCTTTTCGTAGTCCTGAAACAACCTGAAAAGCAGGCTGGTATCGGCATTTTCAAAATTATACGCGCTGTATTCCTGCTCCCTGGCAAAGAACAGCTCACGGTATTTGGTGTTGTCGTTCCAATCCAGATCGCGGTAATCTTCCACATTCTGGATATACATGGCCAGGCGTTCCAAGCCATAGGTAAGTTCCACGCTCACCGGAAAGCAGTCGATACTGCCAACCTGTTGAAAATACGTAAACTGGCTAATCTCCATACCGTCCAACCAAACTTCCCAACCCAATCCCCAGGCACCCAAGGTTGGTGATTCCCAGTCGTCTTCCACAAAGCGGATATCATGTTTCTCGATCTCGATTCCGATGGCGATCAGGCTTTTCAGATAAAGGTTTTGAATGTCATCAGGACTAGGTTTGATGATTACCTGGAATTGGTAATAGTGTTGCAGACGGTTGGGGTTCTCGCCATAGCGACCGTCCTTTGGTCTACGGCAAGGCTGGGGATAGGCAATGGCACAGGATTTGCTGCCCAGGGCTCCGAAAAAGGTGGCAGGGTGAAAGGTGCCTGCTCCCATTTCCACGTCGTAAGGCTGAACAAGGTTGCAGCCTTTTTCAGCCCAGTAGTTTTGCAGCGTAAGGATAATGTTTTGAAAATTCATGCTATTTCCATTGTTTACAGAGTTCTTTTATTTTTTGCAGTTCGCTGCGCAGGCTGAGCAGAACTTTCAACTGCTCAGAACCAAGCTGCTGGACTGCTTTGGGTTTGAGGATGGGTTCGGCGTCCAACTTGATGGCGATAATACTGTCCCGTTCCTGTTTCAGTTTCTGGCGGGCTCCTTCGATAGTAAAGCGTTGATTATAAAGCAAATCCTTAATTTTTTGCAATAGATGGACATGCTCCTGGCTGAATTTGCGGATGCGTCCACCGCTTTTCTTAGGCCTCAGGACAGGGAATTCGCTTTCCCAATAACGGATAACATGGGGTTTTACGCCCAGCAGGTTGCTTACTTCGCCGATCGTGTAATAGTATTTGGTCATGAGCTTTTCCTTTTCATCCTACTAAACAAACTAAGGCCAAAAAGCAGAATCGCCAATCCCACCAGGATCCAGGGATACCAAAAGATATACCTGAAAAGCGGGATGCGGTTACAAGTGTAAAGTGGAGCACTGAGATTGGTGATCTGGAACAGGCTGGTTTTGGCAAGAACCTTGCCGGATGGAGAAACGACCAACGATATACCCGTATTGGCACTACGGTAAATCTGAATACGATTCTCCACAGCCCGGAATTTTGCCATTACAGCATGCAGCCATGGTCCATAGGAAGTGCCAAACCAGGCATCATTGGTGATATTCACCAGAAAGTCCGTTTTATGCAGCTTATTGGTTTTGGCATCCTTGGGAATGGCCATTTTCCGGTGCAAATCAGCAAAGGCAAGTTCATAGCAAATTGAGGGTGAGAAGCTGTATCCATGGCTGGAATACCATTGCTGCTCCCTTCCAAATTCCCAGTTTGCCTGTCCAAACTGCAGTTTCCACAAAAAGGGAAAATAGTCCAGCCAGAGCATTCTTTCCCCCACGGGAACCAGGATATTCTTGTAGTAAAGCTTCCCGATCGAGCCATCCGGCTTGAATAGAGATGCGGCATTATAGAACAAAAGGTCGTTCACATGCTTTTTGGGGGCAAATTCATAGTGCGGAAAGCCGGTAAAGATATCCAGATGGTAGTTACGGCAAAAACCCTGGAGTCTGTTCAATGAAGCCCAGTCGGTCATCAGATATACCGGCATGGCAGCTTCAGGAAAAATCAGGAGTTGGGTGGAATCCTTGGCAGCCCTTACGCACAGAGAATCATAACGTGCCAGAATATCCCGGTAAAACCCAGGTTCCCATTTATCATCCTGTGGGATTGATGGTTGCATTATACTGATTCTGGACTCGTGCACTTCAAACGGCAAGGCCTTCAAGCAGTAGATGCCATAACCCGCCCAGATGATAAACACGAGCGCAATACCCGCAAGGGACTTCCATTTGCGCTGCAAAGCCTGATAAACCAGAACATTTATCAGTAGGATCAGACCTGAAAGCAGAATCACCCCACCCAGGTCAGCAGCCTGGATCAGAACATTGTAATCAGCCAGGGAATAGGCATTGTGAAACCAGGGAAAACGCATCTCACTATAATTCTGCAGGAATTCAAAGCTCAGCATCACGCTGATAAAGCCAGGATAACCCAATTTCGGATAGACAAAGGCAATTCTGCGAATCATGTAAAATGCCAGCAGGTAATACAGAAAGTAAACAATTGCTATGCCTACCAGGCCACCTGGAGTAACCAAGCCAATCCAATTGAAAATAAAAGCTATGTAAATTGGCGTGAAAACCGCTGAAACCTTCCAGAGTTTAAGCTCTTTTTGAAAAAGCACATGCAGGAGCGGAACCCAACCCACAAAGACCATCCACCCACAATAGAGCGGTAATCTGGACAGGCTGATCAAAATGGCGGACAGTGCGGTAAGGACAAGGGCCGGCATATTAGCGTTCCTGCAGGTAGTTAACTTTAAGAATCTGAACTTCGCTGCCCTGATTGAGGAACAGCAGATCATTATCGATCCCAATGCTGTTCAGTTTTCCCCCAAGAGGATACAAGGCAGTTCCGGAATTGCTTTTCAGAGTTCCCCCTGCATAGTTCAGTTCGTTATTGTATCCATCAAAAATGCAGTTGCCGGGAGAACTTTTAATAAACTGTCCCAGAGAGGAGAACACCGTGCTTTGATCATCAGTATCACTGTATGCAACCAAATAATCGCGGTTGCAAAAAAGGGAACTGACCTGCCTTAGCTGGAAGCGGCCAAAACGGAATTGCTCAGTGCCGTCCAGGGTCGAATAAGCAATGATTTCGGCGGGAGCAGCATCATAGACGAATAATGTCTGTTCGGACTGCAGAGCCAGCAAGGTGGGCTGCAAAGAGCTTTTCAGTTCGAGGCTACCGCCAGGGGTGCCGTCGGGTGCGAACTTGCGAACTGCCTTGGCAGAGGAGTCCAAAACCAGCAGGCTTCCATCCAGGGCAATTGCCATGTCGCTTAGGTATTGGAAGTTTGCGGATCCTGAGCCCAAGCCACTTAAAACATTCTGGCGTTTTCCAGATCTGAAAACCGTGATTTCCTGATTCCTGTTACTCATGGCATACAGCAGTTCATTTTTTGAACTCTGCAGAACCTTGTCGGCATCCAAACCAAGGGGGAAAACCCCGGTCAGCGAAAATGACTCTATCTCACGGGGAATCTGCAGGGGAACCGAAGCGCAGGAAACCAGCAGGCCTGAGATAATTATCAGGCAGGCTGCCAGCTGCCGCAAGCTATTTTTTGTCAAAATGCAAATCCCGCAGTTTTCCCTGGATACTTGTTTTATTGCCGAACCGGTTATATTCCAGGGTGTAGGCAATGTCTATCACGGTATTTTTCTTCAATAGAGGCAGGTAGTCGCCGAGATTATAACCGATCAGATCGAGATAGATTCCGTCCTTAACCACTTTCAATTTCAGATGGTTGCGTCCCACATTGTAGGGATAGCTCGCCACCGAAACCTTGCGGGTGAGAAAGATAGGACGGTTGTTATCCGGGCCAAAGGGAGCAAAACGCTCTATTGCATCCAGGAGAGTGTTGTTAATATCGTATAGTTCGAGTTCATCGTCGATCTGCATGGGGGGCTGGATCTGCTCCAAACGCAGGTTTTCAGCTACATAGCGGGTTAACTCGTTTTCAAAGCGATCGATGTATTCCTGGTAAATCGTGAGTCCCACGGCATATTTATGACCACCAAAACTATGTAGATTATGTTCTGTATGTTTAAGTGCCTCAAAGAGATCAAAATCGGCTACGCTTCTTCCAGAACCGCTGCCAAAGCCATCTTTGAAAGAAATCATGATCACAGGACGGTAATATTTTTCCACCAGCTTGGAAGCAACGATTCCGATCACGCCCTGATGCCAGTCATCGGAAGAGATAATCATACATGAGGTGTGCTGTAGATCCTTATATTTCTTTTCAATGATCTCACAGGCTTCATGGAAGGTTTTCTGGTCTTCCTGCTGACGCAGAGAATTCTGCCGTTCAATGATCTCTGCCAGTTCAGCGCTTTTCGATTCGTCCGTGGAAATCAGCAGCTCAACGCTGATCGCGGCAGAACCCATTCTCCCTGCGGCATTTATTCTGGGTGCAATGCCGAATACGATATCCGTGGTATCCAGGTTCTTTTGGTTCATCCCCGAAATCTGGATCAAGGCATTCAGCCCCAGATTTTTCTTTTCAATCAGATGCTGGAGCCCAATGCAGGCAAAGATGCGGTTTTCACTTGTGAGCGGAACGATGTCTGCAATCGTTCCAACCGCAACCAAATCCATATACTTAAGGGTGTTTTCAGGATTATCCATACCCTTGCGGGCATAGATCGCCATCAGCAGTTTGTAGGCAACTCCCACTCCGGCCAGATGTTCAAAGGGATAAGGGCTTCCAGGCAGCTTGGGATTGATGATGGCAAAGGCAGGGGGAAGCTCATCCTTGGGGTTGTGGTGATCGGTGATGATGATCTCCATGCCCATGGCATTGATGGCATTGATCTCTTCCAGGGCATTAACTCCACAATCAACCGAAACAATCAGGGAGGATCCGCTTTCACGTAAAGCGTCCAGACTGCCCAGGGACAGGCCGTAGCCGTCGATCATCCTATGCGGAATATAAAAATCAATGATCGCCCCGATCCGTTTCAAACCAAGATACAGCAGAGCCGTGGCCGTGGTGCCGTCCACATCGTAATCGCCATAAATGGTAATTCTTTCCTGTCGTTCTATGGCCGTGATTATTCGCTCGACCGCTTTTTCCATGTCAGGAAATAGAAAAGGATCATGTAAACCGCTCAAGGAAGGAGAGAAAAATTCCTGAACCGCTTCCACGGAAGCCAAACCTTTGCGGGATAATAACTGGGCTACCAGTTTGGGAATCTTGAATGCAATTGCCAGTTCTTCCAACTCACGCGCAGATTCTTCACCCGGCGGTGAGGGGATCAACCACCTTTTGTCCATTGTTTTGCCTTTATGTAATTTTATTTAAATCATAGCTCAACAGATGGAGGATTTACCCTGGCAGTAAAAACAATACCTCAATCTCCCAAGGGCTTTTCACCCATTCCACCTGAAAAAAGCAAGCTTGCAAAACAGGGAAATCGTGTAAAGAACTTTTTTCCGGGTTGTGAGTTTTTTATTACTTTCTACCTGACATCAAACAGGTATCATATCACTATCATACCACATGAGCATGTGGTATGATTGCAGTAT
Organism: uncultured Candidatus Cloacimonas sp.; assembly: GCA_964572925.1. Classification (GTDB taxonomy): domain Bacteria; phylum Cloacimonadota; class Cloacimonadia; order Cloacimonadales; family Cloacimonadaceae; genus Cloacimonas. Next base: position 48,974 of record CAZNGW010000006.1, read on the forward strand.
GACAGTATGGTGCAAAGGCAAAACATGCCAATAATTGACTACCGTATATAATCTCTCTTGTCTCTGTTCCTGAATTGCTCTTGGGGGATAAACCCGGCACTACCGGATATTTCATCCCGCAAACTGCTTCTGGTGCGCAAGCAACTGCCATGCCTGATTATGGATGCAAATCTCTGCCCTTTGTTCTTCTCAATTCAGCTACGCTAAGATCCCGAGGACAAATTCTGGCAAGCAAAACGCCGCCTTGTGGATTCCGGCATTGTAATAACCGCAATGTAGCCTTTGCTCCATAAGCGCTTGTTCCACCTTCACCGTTTGGGGATCATGCCGCTTGGAAGCCATCTGGAATAGCCAAAGACCGGCCTGATAGGTTTGAATCGCTGCAGTGTATGGCGCCACGATTGGAAAGAGCGACTTCAGATCTGCATTTAGCTGCCTGATTACCGGTTTCAGGCTGTCGATCCAGGGACTTTCAGACTGCAGGCAAAGGATCCCGTCCGGCTTCAAGGCTTTGGCACAATCAGCCAGAAAGCTTCTGCGGAAAAGACCTTCTGCCGGCCCAACCGGATCTGTGGAATCCACCAGTATTATATCGAAGGCATTTTCCTGCCGTTTCAGATAGGCAATGCCATCCTCGAAACAAAGCTCTGCCCGGGGATCATTTATCGCTTCGGTAAGCTGGGGAAAATAGTCTCTGGCCACTCTGGTAACCATCTCATCGATCTCCACCTGCACAACTTTCTGAACTTTGTGATGCTGTAAAACCCTGGTCAGGCTACCACAATCACCTCCCCCGATGATAAGCACCTTTTCCGGCTGGGGATGAGTCATCAGGCTTGGATGGCAAAGCATTTCGTGATATACAAATTCATCCTTTTCGGTCAGCATCAACACACCGTCCAGGAGCATAACCTTTCCGAACTCAGGGGTTTCAACTATCTCCAGACTCTGAAAGTTGCTGCTTTCCCGATAGAGGCTTTCGCTAACTTCGAAGCAAAGACCTCTATGAGGACTGTGAAAATCAGTATGCCAGTAGCTCATCTCAGGCTCCCAATGGCTTGTGGAGCAGCTTTTCTTCCCCCGTGTCAAACAACCCTCTTTTCAGCTCCATATTGCTGGCATGCTTGCTCTTAAGGCTGTCTTTCAGGTAATGGAACAGCTTCCAGGGTTCGATGGTTTCGCCGCAGGTGAAAATGTCCACCGCAGCATAGCCATACTCAGGCCAGGTGTGAATCGCCACGTGCGATTCGGCGATCACCACCACGCCACTCACACCATAAGGTGAAAAGCTGTGGAAGGTGTGGGTAACCACTGTAGCCATGCCGATTTTACACGCTTCGATCATGGCTTCTGCAATGTATTTTTCATTTTTCAGGAGTTCCTGATCACAATCATAGAACTCCACCAGGATTTGTCGTCCAAGTGCTTGCATAATTAACCTCTTATCTTGGATTTTTGAATCTGCGTCATTTTCGCAGCCAGGGGTTGGATGCTTATCCGCTTTCTCTGATTATGCCGCAGGGAAAGTCTGTTTCAGGCCAAAAGAACTGCCAAAATCGGGAGTCGCAGGCTGTTTGGCAGTTGCAGGAAAACCGGGTGGGAAAGCCTGTCAGAAAAGAGGTGTCAATGTGGCGCTGAACGCAAAAAGTTCAGCTAAGATCTCCTCATCGTCTGTGTCGAAGGGGATGCGCATGGCAACTAAGCCATAGATGGCAGTTTTTACCGAATGAATCCGGCGAAACTTCAGATTTTTCAAGGCGACTCCACTTGCAATTTTATGATGTTAAACAAATTTCTGAACTGGCATTCACTGTCAAGAGCAAAAGTGAAAACGCGACTAAACAGATTTCGCTATTTCACCCAGAATTGCGTTCCAAACAACCAGGAAAACTCCTCTATCCACTTTTGCCTTGACAAGATATGCCCCATTCCTGCATGGGAAGAATAACGATTTGTGAACAACCAAGGAAATATAAATGAAAGAAGGCTTCATCCCCAAAAACGACTTTCAGTCGATCTTCTTTTCCGACAAAGCGGAAGAGGGGATAAACAACATAAAATCACTGTTCCTGAACCACCTGGAATATTCCCTGATCAAGGACACCACCACGGTCAAACCCTGGGACGTGTATTATGCCCTGGCCCTTAGCCTGCGCGACCGCTTGATCGAACGCTGGCTGCGCACCCAATATGAATACCGCAAACAGGACGTTAAAAAGGTTTACTATCTCTCGATGGAGTTTTTGATCGGACGCCTTTTAGGCAACAGCCTGATCAATCTCGATCTCTACAATGAAAGCTACGACATGCTCAAGGAAATGGGGTTTGCCCTGGAAGACATTGCAGAACTGGAACCCGATATGGGACTTGGCAATGGCGGTTTGGGAAGGCTGGCGGCATGTTTTATGGACTCTCTGGCAACCCAGGCTTATCCAGCTTACGGCTATGGCATCCGCTACGATTTCGGTATCTTCAAACAGCTTATCGTGCAAGGCTATCAGGTGGAAGAACCAGATCACTGGCGTAAAAATGGCTGTCCCTGGGAAATCAATCGCCCCGAGATCAGTTATAGGGTTCGCTTTGGGGGAAAAGTTCTTACCGAAGAACAGCCTGATGGACGCTACACCCATCGCTGGGTTGATACCGAAGACGTGATGGCGGTAGCCTGGGACATCCCCGTTCCCGGATACAAGGTCGACAATGTGAACAACCTGCGTCTCTGGCAAGCCACTGCCACAGATGAATTTGACCTGGATTATTTCAATAGTGGTGACTACGTGAAAGCCGTTGAAAAGAAAAACATTTCCGAAAACATCAGCAAGGTGCTTTATCCCAATGATAACGTTCACCTTGGGCGTATTCTCAGGCTGAAGCAGGAGTATTTCTTTGTTTCCGCCACTCTGCAGGATATTTTTGCCCAGTGGAAAATTGACCACGACAGCTTTGAGGAACTTCCCGACAAGATCGCCATCCAGCTCAACGACACCCATCCCGCCATCGCCATCCCCGAAATGTTGCGCATTCTGATCGATGAGGAAAGGCTGAGCTTTGAAAAAGCCTGGGACATCACCCGCAAATGCTTTTCCTACACCAATCATACCATCCTGCCTGAAGCACTGGAAAGATGGAGCGTCCATCTCTTTGAAGAACTGCTGCCCCGTCATCTGATGCTGATCTACCAGATCAACAATGCTGTGCTTTCAGAGGTAACGAGGCTCTATCCAGGAAACCTGACCAAGATGAGGAATATCAGCATCATCGAGGAATCACGGGAAAAAGCCCTGCGCATGGCTCAGCTCTGCATCCATGGTTCGCATGCCGTAAATGGGGTTGCGGAACTGCATAGCCGGATTATCAGAGAAGATATCTTCCCCGATCTCAATGAACTATACCCCGCCAAATTCCAAAACAAGACCAATGGCATCACTCCCAGGCTGTGGTTGCATACCTGTAATCCACTTCTCTCCAGCCTGATCTCCGAACATATTGGCGAATCCTGGATCCGAAACCTGGAAGATATCCGCGGTATAGAAACCTATGTGGATGATGTGGATTTCAGGGCAGATTTCTATGAGATTAAAGACATTAACAAGAAAACCCTGAGTAAATACATCTATCGAGAAACTGGCATCAGGGTAGACCATAACAGCATTTTCGACGTTCAGATCAAGCGCTTGCACGAGTATAAACGGCAACTTTTAAACGTTTTGGGGACAATTGCCCGCTACTACAGGATCAAGGACAATCCCAAAGGTGATTTTGTGCCACGCACGGTAATCTTTGCCGGAAAGGCTGCCCCGGGCTATTTTCTGGCAAAAAAGCTGATCAAACTGATTAACAATCTCGGCGAAGTAATCAATAAGGATCCGGAGATCAAAGACCGCCTCAAGGTGGTTTTTATGCCGAATTATACAGTTTCCCTGGCAGAGAAGATTATCCCTGCCGCTGATCTCTCTGAACAGATTTCCACAGCCGGTTTCGAAGCCAGCGGAACCGGCAATATGAAGTTTGCCTTGAACGGAGCCCTAACCCTGGGTACCCTGGATGGTGCAAATGTGGAGATGGCTACTGAGATCGGAACTGAAAACATGTTCATTTTTGGGCTGAAATCCGACGAAGTGGTTCAGCTTAAAACCCGTGGTTATAATCCTGTATACTATTATGAACGCGATCCAGAGCTGAAGCGGGTTGTTGATTCCCTGGTGAATGGCAGCTTTGAGAATGGGGAAAGAGACGAATTTCGTCCTATCTGGAAAGCTTTGCTGGAAGATGGCGATACCTATCTGCATCTGGCAGATTTTCGCTCTTTCGTGGATACATCTGCGCAAGTGGATGAATTGTATCAAAACCGTGAAGCCTGGGTGCGCAAAGCTATCCTCAATATAGCCAGAATGGGTAAGTTTTCCAGTGACAGGGCAATCAAAGAATATGCCCGCGACATCTGGAAGATTGAACCCCTGCAATTGGATTTTCGCTGATGTCAAAAGCCTTTGCCGGTTTTTTGATCTGGATGCTGGGCAGTTATTTGTCTGCGGCAATTGTGATCAACGAAGTTTGCTATGACCCAACCGGTAATGATGAAGGCTACGAATGGCTCGAACTCTATAATAACGGCAATGAGAACGTCCAATTGGAAGGTGCCTCCATCCTTGCCGGAGGACAGTCCTACACAGTGCAATACACGCTTCCGGCATTTATTCTGCGGGCAGGGCATTTTCTGTTGATCGCCGGAAACCAAATCCCTGTAGCACAGCTATACTTCAATTTCAGCTTTCAGAATGGAGGCAACGAATCGGATGGAATCCGCTATATAAGTCCTGATGGTAGTTATCACGATACGGTTCTCTATGACAGCCCCAATAGTTATGGTCTGGTGGACGATACTGGAGTCGCCGGAATTCACTTTGCTCCAGATGTTCCCGCTGGATATTCTCTGGCCAGAGCAATCGACGGGCAAGATACAGACAACTGTGCCACAGACTTCATAGCCGAAAGCAATCCAACCCCTCTGCAAGCAAACCGAAGGCATTGCGATTATGCCTTGAGTCAATACAATGTAACTTTTCAAGATGGTCATGCAGAACTTGGCATCTGGCTGAAGAACCTCAGTGCCATAACCCCCATTGCCAATGCGTCGTTTAGTATAAATCAAAGCGAGATACTGCTGTATCAGCAAAGCATAGAGCCCATTGCTGCCTTTGATTCACTATGGGTTTCTGCCACTCTATCCTGCACCGCAGATCCTTTGTCGGTCAACCTCGAGCTTACCGATGATCCCGACAGTACCAATAACAGCCTGAACATCACGCTTTCCCCAGAGCAGGTCACCGGAATCTGGATAAACGAATTTTTGGCCAATCCTGAAACCGGTAATCAGGAATGGGTAGAGATCTGCCAAAGCAAGGCAACCAAAGATCTTGAGTATCATATCAAAGATCTGTCCGGCAATCAAATAAAGTTTTACTTACCTTCTGCGCCTGGCTACTATGTGGTTTGCCCGGACACCGCTACCCTGCGAGTCCGTTACCCGGATTGCCCTTCAGAAAAACTTATCCAGGCTATTAGCTGGACTAATCTGAACAACGATGGGGACAGCCTTGTTTTGCAGCAGGAAGGAATCAGTCTGGATTCGCTATTCTACTATGAAGCAGAGATAATCAGAGGAGTATCCAGAGAAAGATACCTTGAGCAGGATAATGTCCTTTGGCGCAATAGTTTCAGCAGCAATGGGGGTACCCCTGGACTGCCTAATAGCCTCCCCCCGCAAATGGAAATCCCCGAAGCAGGTAGCGTAAAACTAAGTGGTAGCCCCTGCAAACCCGAAACCGGAGAAAAGATCAGCCTGACCTATCATTTGAAATCATCTGCAAACCGGATCAGTTGCAGCATCTTCGATCTTAGGGGAAGCAAGCTCCGAATTCTGGCAGACTATACCCTATCGGGGGACACGGGGATTCTCTATTGGGATGGGCGCAAACAGGATGGAAGCCTCGTTCCTCGTGGACTTTACATAATCCTCTGGGAATCGCAAAGCAGCGAAGGTGACAGAATTTTCCGCAAGCAGCTAAGCGCAGTAATCAACAGGTGAACTGAATCCAGATTTGCAACAGCGGTAAGTGCAATTACAACGCATCGATATTTCTTTTGTGGCAGTATCCTGTTCAAGCTTTGCGGGGTGGAAGAGGAATAAACGAACTGGTTTGCCTCACATATTCCTGATAGGCGGGGTTCTCGGCATATTTCTTTTCCAGCATAGGCACGCCGGACACCTTTACCAGCAGCCAGGTGATCACGATGGGACTGATTATACCCCACCAGGCATAAACGGTGTTCAGGGTAAGCAGAAAAATCCCCCACCACATTGTGGCTTCGCCGAAATAATTCGGATGGCGTGTGTAGCGCCAGAGACCTTTATTCATAATTATTCCACGGTTTAGCGGGTTATTCTTAAAACGCAGCATCTGGGCATCGCCAATGGCTTCAAAACCAAATCCGAGCAGCCAGACAAGCAAACCCATCAGATCCCAAAGAATAGAACCGGCAACCTTCTGAAAGCTATGCAGGAAAACCGGATAGGCGATCAGAAGCATAAAAAAGCCCTGAAGCATAAACACCTGCAGCCAGCTGCGCAGCACCCAGTTTTTGCCCCATTCTTTGCGCCAGTTGGCATAGCGGAAATCCTCGGCCTTGCCTCTATTGCGAATATAGATATAAGCTGCCAGACGGATCCCCCAAAGCATAACCAACAGCACCACCAGCAGTTGCCGCCACTGCCAGATAGGGCTTGCCAATAGTGAATACAGAGCCAGCAGGACAAAGCCAAGGCCCCAGGAAACATCCACAATGTCGTTTTTCTTTACCAGCAACGCCAGCAGGAACAGCAGGTTCATGTAGACAAAAACCAGCAAAAACCCGCAGCAGAAAAGTTCAAACAGGGTCATAACAAACTCCGATCCCCACAGTTCCAGGGCCATTGTGTACCCCCACAACAGGGGTAAGAGGAGTGATATACAAAGGTTTTTTACCAGTCAGACGGGTAAGCTTATCTGCATATTCAGCAGCACGTTCCTCAGCCGCGGCATGCACGATCGCATATTCCCACAGCTTGCGGGTTTTCAGCTCAGCGCTGATGATTTTGATGATCTTAGCCATATTGCGTTTCCGCGAAAAGCTTTTTCCATAAACCAGGGCTTTACCCTCTTTGTCCAGCGAAACAATCGGTTTTAAATTTAACATGGAAGCCACAAATCCGGTCAACGGAGGAACCCTACCGCCTTTAACCATGTAACGCAAAGTATTGATATCGGTATATATAGTGGTATTATCCGCCCAGGAATTCACCTTGCTGACTATATCTCCATAAGTCATGCCTGATTCTATGGCTCTGGCAACCCTGAGGGTGAGAAGTCCTTCAGTTACGGCCAGTTGCCGGGAATTGACAATCGTGCAATTAGCTTCATGCCCTTTTGCAGAGGCCATAGCGCTTTGATATATCCCACTCAGTTTATCCGACAGGCAAATGCAGATCACTTTTTCATAGTTGGCCAGGCTGGCTTCCAGAATGTTTTTCACCGTTGCCGGGCTGGGTTGCGAGCTTTTTGCCAAAAGTCTGGAAACGGAAAGCATCTCATAAAATCGTCTGGGACTAAGGCTTAGGCCGTCCAGATAATAGCGTTGGCCAAAATTCAGACCAAAGGGAATCACTGCTATCTGATAATAATCCAGAATCTCCTTTGGCAAGTTGGCAGCGCTGTCGGTCACCAATCCAATGGCAAACCTGCGTTGATTGGCAATCTCATACTGGCGTTGCATGTCGTCTATCTTCACGCCACTTACCTTTCCGCGTTCATAGAGGATGGCAAAGAGGCTTTCAGGATCGTTGGTATGGATGTGGAGATGTAGCTTTTCCTGGTCTCCTGCCATAATCAAAGAATCACCGAGTTGCGCCACTTCCCTGCGGAAATCCTTTGTTTCCATATCGCTTTGCTCGATAATGGCCTCAGTGCAATAACGGAATTTCCCAGGTGCTTGAAGATGTTGCACAGTCTCTTCCAGATCTGCAGGAACATAGGCAGTCGGTTCGCATTCCCGCAAAGAACCTTTATGGATATAGTTTACGATGCCCTCCAGTAGAAATACAAAACCGCTGGCTCCGGCATCCACAACGCCTGCTTCAGCCAAGGCTTTCAAGTGCCTGGGAGTTTCCTGCAAACTCGTTTTGGCTTTGTTCAGGGATTCGGTGAAGAGAAGAAGATAATCCTGAGTTTTAGCGCTGTGCTCCACCAAAAAGTCCGACCATTCTCTGATCACAGTCAGCATCGTGCCCTCAACCGGATTCAAGAGGCTGTCGTAAAGATGGTTAACCGCCTTGCGAGTTGCAGTGGCAAAGTGCTGAGCGCTCAGCATGCCCTTTTCTGGAAGTTCGTGGCTGAGGCCATGTAGATACTGGGCCAGGATGATTCCAGAATTCCCCCTGGCTCCGGAGAGCGCTGAGTCAGCCACGGTTTTCAGGGTTTCTTTCAGGTTTCTACCGATCTTTCCTTTTTGTAGAATGGCTTGCACGGTCAATGCCAGATTCAGTCCGGTATCGGCATCAGCCACCGGAAAAACGTTTATCTTATTCAAATAAGCCTGTTTGCTCACCAATTCTTTGGCTCCGGCAACCAGACCGCGATAGAATCTTTTTCCATCCAGGTATCCGATCTTCATTTTACCGGCCTCTTCAATATTTTGTTAACTGCTGTTAGACAAATCATTAGCTCCATTAAACCTGTTTCCAGGTTCATCCTTCCTCTCTCCACAGCGTTAATCAAGTCATTATCTACCCTTAATCAAGTCTTAATTGTTAACGCTTGATTAAGGGTGGATGAACAAGTGATTGAGGCTGTGGAGGGAGGGAGAAACGACAATGAAAACTGCGTTTTCTCCACTGGCAATAAAAAAAATCCCTCATCCCGGACTCTCCACTCCAAGGGAAATAAAAAAAATCCCTCATCCCGGACTTGATCCGGGATCTCCCAAAAATACAGGAGATTCCTGCCCTTCCTTTCGCCAGGTAAATCTTTTGCAAGACTTAGGAAACAGGACTCTTGCATGGAAAGGCGGGAAATCAGTTGCTTATCCATCTGGCTAATCCCAGACTTGCGGTATCTTCATGATTTTTTCCGTTTTATAGCCCTGCTGCTTCAGGTTTGCCAGGATTTTGGCATATTCGCCAGCGGGGATTTCCGGAAAGCGGCTCATGATCCACAGAAACTTGCGGTTGGGCACCCCGATGGCCGTGTATTGGTAGTCTTTGTCCAGATAGATGATCAGGTATTTTGACCAGAACGGCTTGAATAGCTGCACCCTCCATTCGGCATTGGTTGTTTTGTTGAACACCCTGCCTTTGGGGTGCATGACCTTTTGTTTGCCGTCCTTCCCGCCTTTGCGAAAGGTGTAGGTGATCGCAATAGTGCCGTCTGGATTCAGGGCATAGCTTTCAATGCCGTTGGCGGAGTTCTTTTCGATCGGATTGGGCAATATGGCATTCACGTGCCAATCTCCCATAAACCTTTGCAAATCAACCTTATCCACCGTGCTGTAGTGCCTGCTGCAACCCATTAAAACTCCCATTATGATCGCTGCAAGAGCAATCAGCCTCATTTTAGTGCCTTTTCCACGGCAGCAATGAGTTTGGGATCTTCCGGAGCAGTCTGAGAAGAAAAGCGGTCTATAATCCTGCCATCCCGGGAGATCAGGAATTTATTGAAATTCCAGCTTATCTTGCCACCGAATTGTGGATTGCTGTTTTTGTCGGTGAGGTATTTGTAGAGAGGATGGATGTTCTTGCCACGCACGGAGATCTTGGCAAACATTGGAAAGCTAACGCCGTAGTTGATCTGGCAGAAGCTGGCGATCTCCTCGTTGCTGCCAGGTTCCTGATGCATAAAGTTATTTGCGGGAAAACCCAGGATTACCAGGCCGTCCTTTTCGTAGGTTTCATATAGCTTCTGCAAGCCGGCATACTGTTTGGTAAAACCGCATTTGCTGGCAGTATTCACGATCAGAATCACCTTGCCCTTGTAGGCCTCCAGTTTTTGCTGCTTTCCGTTTATAGTTTCCACCTGAAAGTCGTAGACGCTTTTGGCTTCCAACATGTTAAATCCTCCTTGAGTTAATCCTGCCAATAGCAGTAGCATTAGTAAGATGTATTTATGTTTGTTCATTTTGCATTATCCTCTTGGCTCAGTTTATTTGCCGTTAATCACAATTTAACCGGTGAGATCCAAATTGCAAGTTGTTAGAAGGTCAAGGCAAGAGATAGTTAAGTGAAGAAATTGCCTTTTCTCTTATTATTCTTTAACTCTTTTACTCATTGTTAATCATATAGTTACGCCATCAAATCAATGAGCCTTTTGAATAACGATTAGTTGTATCAACTCCAAGCTTGATTTGCTTCAGATAACTGTGTTTATGATATTTCTTGACAATAGATTTACCAAACCAAAATAGGCATGGATAAATACGATCCCCAAAGGAGCTACAAGATGAATTTCCGCTCCCATAAAACCAAGATAGTCTGCACTATAGGCCCCGCTATCGACTCACCAGAAATGCTTCTCCAAATGATCGAAGCAGGCATGGATATTGCCCGGCTGAACTATTCTCACGGAGAGTTTTCCTCTCACGCCGCAAATATCGTAAAGCTCCGTCAAGCCTCCAAAGAAGCTGGCAGAAGGCTTACCATCATGGCTGATCTGCCGGGCCCCAAAATGCGCATCGGCAAGCTGGACCGCGAAAGCTATATCCTTAGAACCAACGACGATCTTATCCTCACTACCGAACCAATCACCGGAAACTATCATCGTGTGTCAGTAAGTTTTGAGCCTTTACCTCAAGTAGTGAAGCCGGGAGACAAGATTTCCCTGAACGACGGCATCATCCAGGTTGAAGTGGAAAAGGTAGTAGGCAACGAGGTTTTCTGCCGCATCAAGGTAGGCGGTGAGATTCGCTCCAACAAAGGCTTGAATATCCTGGATATTGACCTGGGGATTGAGGTTTTTACCCCGCATGACCGCGATTGTTTGAAGTCCGCTTTGGAAAATGGCGTGGATGCAGTAAGCCAGTCCTTCGTTAACCGGGCTGAGGATATTCTCGCTTTACGTGAAGAAGCTGCCAGACTGGGCTACAAACCCTTTGTGGTGGCTAAGATAGAGCGCGGTGAAGCAGTTCGCAGGATCGACGAAATCATTGAGGTTTCAGACGCCATCATGATCGCCAGAGGTGACCTCGGTGTGGAAACCGACATTTCCCGCATCGCCCTGGCACAGAAGCACTTAACTGCCCGTGCTAACTATTTTGGCATCCCGGTGATCACTGCTACGCAGATGCTGGAATCGATGGTCAGCAATCCCCTTCCCACGCGGGCTGAGGTTACAGATGTGGCAAATGCCATTCTGGACGGCACCGATTGCGTGATGCTGTCTGAGGAATCAGCAGTGGGCAAATATCCACTGAATGCCGTTAGGATGCTTGCCACAATCGCTGAACACACTGAAGCCCAACGCCGGGACCCTGAGATCGGCAGACCCTGCAAGGATTTTTTCCGAAGCGATTCAATTCATCTTTCCGACTTGATTACCCACAATGTTTCTCTCAGTGTGGAAAAGCTGCATCCCGCCATGGTGGTGGCCAATACGGTTACCGGACACACAGCCAGAATGATTGCCAGGTTCAAACTACCGGTTTGGATGCTTGCGGTAACTTGCGAACACAGCGTTGGCCAGGGTTTGCAGTTTTCCAGTGGCGTTTTCCCCTATCAGGTGGAGGAAGAACCCGAGGACTGGGATGCTTTTGTTAAAAACGTTACCAGTGATCTACAGCTCTCTTCCGACCTGATGATCCTGGTTGAGGGTCCCTCACTCCGCAACCCCAAAGCCAACCACCGTCTGGAAATTCTTGACCTGAGCAATTGAGGTGAGAATTTGGACACGGATTTAGCGGATTGAACGGAAAGACACGGATTTAGGCTATAAGAGACATTTTACTCCCTCTCGACCCCTCGACACCTGGACTTCTCGACCTTGGCGATCCCCCGACCCTTGGACTTCTCGTCTAACCCCATACCCATCCATATCTTACCCTATGTTTATTGGATGGGAATAGGGTGGGATATCTTGTAACATGGTACAGGCGGATGCTAATCCGCCTTTCATGTT
>CAZNGW010000007.1:0-58877 GCA_964572925.1 uncultured Candidatus Cloacimonas sp.
TTGTATTACTGCTTAATACAGTTATCAACATCCGATTTTTTGGGGGAATGCCTGTAAACAAAAGAAATCTAGGTTTTAATGACATATAATGATTGTACTATCCTCTCTTGCCATCCATCTTCCCCGCCTTATCCACCCGTAACCCTCCCTCATTCCATAAGGGAGGAATCCGGGTGGGTAATGGGTGGAAAGGCAGGTGCAAAAGATCAGGGGAAGGAATACCTCTGTTTCTTGTTAATGTTCAGTTGTTAGCAAATCTTCCTTTGCCAATTGAGACATTCGATCAAAAATGACTCCAGGCTGAGAGCACAGGCTCTTTGACCTATGTAAGTGGGTTTCAGGAAAAACCCATCACAATCGGTCATTTGCCGATTACTTACCAACTTTACAAATTTTCGATATTCTTCAAAGGTTTAGGCGCGGTTGCTGGAGTGATTCCTTCCAGAGTCACATAACCCAGGGTAGCGGTTCCGGTAGGTTTACCATTATCGTCTTCCCGATAAAACTCCACGGGGATTCTGACTGCTTTACCGTCCCTCTCTGCAATGTCTTTACCTTCGGCATCCTTATCAAATATTGAATCGTAGAACCATCCCATCCCTATGGCTGCAGTGCCAAGTTCCTCGTTCACGTTTTTGCGTTTTGAACCGATAGCCAGGCGCATCTCATGGGAAACATTGGGAGAATTTATGCTACTGGTTACGCTACCCAGTCTTCTACCTTCCTTGTAGATCCCTCTATGGCTTACAATTCCTTCCGTAACCACGATATACAAGCGCTTGGCTATTCCACTTTTTAGCTGCTCTGCCAGGGGTAGCTGTCCGACAAACTGGTCTTTACTCATATCAACTGCTGCATCAAACAAGGGGGCATTTACAGGTGTGTGCTGAGGATCATATTCCTGTCCCATCAAAGGAAGTCCAAAGGGCCCTGCAGAAATGCGGTTCTCATCTCTGCCCCCCAATCCGACCAATAAACCACCCAATTCCACAGCTTTGGTAATGATCTCTTTGCAATCAAGCTCCGCAACCTCAAAGGGGATATAGAGTTCCCAACCCCAGCGATTAGTATAGCCGGTGCGACTAATCATATAGTGCCGGCCATTGTGGTCAAACTCATTAAAACTGAAGTAGTTCATGTTCTTTTCTGGATTGAGGCGATTTTTCAGAATCTGTTCGCCATATATTTCCTTGATAAGTTTATAAGAAAGCGGACCCTGGATGTCGAGCTTGACCAATCTGTCCGAAATATCCTCCGCAAAAACCTCTTCCCCATCCTGCTTATTTGCCATGATACGATCGATGTCAGCTATCAACTCAATCCTCTGACCTTCAAGTTCTACCATATCGGTAATGTCGTGTCCGGCATTGATAACAATAATGAATTCGGTTTCATTAACTCGCATCAGGATCATATCATCCTGAACACCACCCTGATCGTTCAGCAGTAAAGTATACTTGCATTGGCCAATCTTCATGTCGGTAAAGTTTCCAGCCAGGCTACGGTTTAATAGCGCTACCACGTCCTTGCCCCAGAACCTAAGCTGTGCCATATGATCAATATTATAAACCGCTACCTTATTTATCGCAGCAGCTTCTTCCAGAACAGAAGTCAGGTAGTTTACCGCCATGGCATATTGACCAAAATTATTGCGTTTAACGCTCTGCACCGTTAGTCCTTTTTGCTGAGCCAGAAAAGGCAGATACCAATTCTCCTCCAACTCGTAGAGGGCAGTTTTACGCTGCTGAGGGGGGAATTTGAATCCAAGCATTGTCATGATTAGTCTCCTGAAATTATCTTTTCGAACAGTAAAAGATTGAATTGGATTTTTGTCCAGAAGATTCTTGGCTACGTTTCAAACATTCAATTGATTTGAAACAGCATCGGACGAATAGTCTCAAAACAAGGAATGAACTACTACCCCATTCACCATGGTCAGCTTACTTCCTGCCTGTAACCAGAAATCCCGATTCAGTTCACGATAATCGTCAATAACGATTAGATCAGCAAGTTTTCCAGGTACTATTGAGCCACGATGACCCTCACTTTGGGATGCCTTGGCTGAACCATCACTATAAGCCAGAATTGCCTGAACTGGAGACAATGCCTCAGAGGGCATAAATAACTCTCCTTTAAGCTGATGCCTTCTTTCTATTGCTGTATGGATCCCAAGAAATGGATTAAGAGACTCAATCGGTGCATCAGATCCGAAAGCAACTGGGATACCTGCCCTCAGCATGCTTCCGAAAGCATAAACCTGGTCTTCAACCTTGTTCCAGTGTTTGTGGATCATCGGAACGTCATTGGCAAGATGAATCGGTTGGACTGATGCCAACAGACCAGAAGCCTTAAGTCTGGGGATATCTTCCCTGCGAATTGATTGGACGTGCTCAATTCGTTGCGTAAGATTCTTTTTTTCACTCAGATCCTTCATCAGAATGGCGCAATCAATCACTTGTGCCACACATCGATTGCCGATTGCGTGAATGGTAGTAGAAAAGCCATGCTCAGCCGCTTCTTGCATTAGAAAAAGCATTTCCTCGGCTGAATGGCGTAGAATTCCGATACTATCATCATCATAAGGCTCAAACATTGCAGCAGTTTGTGATCCCAGGCTGCCATCCCCGAACAGCTTCAAACCTCCTGGTTTATACCATTCGGTGCCTTCATAGCTGTGCGAGAATTCTCTTTTGGCTTTATCGAAATCCTCGAGCATAAAATGCCAGCAGAATCTGAATAGCACACCTTTTGCCTGCACTCTTAGCAATAGTTCACGGCTGGCGGAACTCTCCATGCTATGAAATCCAGTTAAGCCCATTACATACATATCTTCGATGGCTGCCTTGATCGCAGCCTCAATCTGGCTTTCCGAAGGCTGCACCATTATGTTCCAGATCGGGTCAATTGCAGTCTCAAATAGAATTCCGGTTGGTTCACCCTCAGAGTCACGTTCAATTCTCCCCCCCAAGGGGTCAGCAGTGTTTTTTGTTATGCCGGCAAGCCGCAAAGCCAAAGAATTCAGCAGAATGCTATGATAATCCTTGCTCAACAGTGCAACAGGGATTGTGGGGAATATTCTGTCAATAAAATGGCAATTCAGGCTCAAGGGATCATCCAGCAGGTTTCGATCCCAACTGCCTCCAAGAATCCATTCAGGTTTCCAGGTGAGAGTGTCACGGTATTGGCAAAGATTTTCCTCTATCCCCACCACGGAGTTACAGCTGGATAGGTTCACCAGGATCCTGGCTTTGGCATATTCCACAAAATGGGTGTGTGCATCGGTGAAGGCCGGCAAGAGCAGACGTTTCTTCAGATCAATGAGATCATAAGCTTTGGTTGCCTCCTTACGGCATTCGGACAGAGAGCCAAGGTATCTAACGCTGTCACCTTCAACCAGCAACGATTTTGCTTCAAAGCAGCTTTTGGCTGAGTTCAGGATAGATCCGTTTGAAAATATATAACCCATTTCAGTTGATTGATAAAATCCCTGTTGCTTGCTGCAACAAATCCAATCGAACACCAAAATTCAATCGAACAAAACTATCACTAACCCTGCCAAAAGCTTGCCCCGGAACCAGCACTACTCCATGTTCTGCCATTGACCGGCAGTAGGACAAAGGATCTTTAGTCTGCATTAAGATATAGGGCGTTGCCTCAGGAAAGTGGATTTGGCTGATTCCAGATGGCAACTTATCTGTAAATCTGCTTTTTAGCCAATCCCGGTTCGCACGAAGTTGCATGCGAGTTAACTCAGCTATCTCCATTCCTTCATCAGAAAGGGCAAATAGGGCAAGTTTTTGCGAAAGCCAATGGCTGCAAGTGGAAATGTATTGCTTGGCTTTAGTTAGAGAAGATGCCATGATTTCAGGTGCGATGATCCAACCTAAACGCCAGCCGCTCATGAGATGAGACTTTGAAAGACCTCCTATCCGGACTACTCCTTCGAGATGATCAGCAATACTCACTGGAATTGATTCAAACCATAACTTATCATAAATCTCATCAACACACACAAGGATTTTGTGCCGATTGCAAAGCTCAGAAAAGCGGAGGGCAGATTCATTATCGAAACAGAATCCACTGGGGTTCGAAGGAGCACTTAGGATTATCGCTTTCGCTCCACTCAACAGCTTGTCCCACCTGTCCCAATCTATTGATTTGAAATCCGCATCGAACGGAAGCCTGATAACTTTCGCTTCCAAAATCGATGCAATAGCAGGATAGGCAGGATAATCGGGATCAGGGATTGCGATCATATCGCCAGAATTCAGGCAAGCCAGAAGCGTAATAAATACTGCTTCTTCCGCACCATTGCACACAATCACTTGCTCTGGTTTTACCTGATAAATTTCGCCCATAAGATCCCTTAACTCATTCAGACCTGCATTGGGGGTATAGGCCGGATTTCCTTCCATAAGCAACTTAATGGCCTGCTCTTTGAGCCTTTCGGGCATCGGAAAGCTGAGTTCACCCAAAGCCAGATTTATAGCATTGGAGGGAGCTGATTCCATTACCTTGCGAATAAGGGACAACTCTAAGGATTGAAGCCTCCTGGCTTCAATCCAGGACGCTACGGAGGTCATTTTCAAGCTGCACTGAAGTGTCTGTTTTGGCATCCCGGTATTTGATTATAATCGGACATGATACATGGAAACCTGGTTCGCTTTTAAGTGGTCTGCTGCCTGACACTACAACAGCCCCGGTTGGGATAGTGAAACTACCGCCTGAATCTTTTTGTATAAAGCATTTATGAACGCTGTCATAGATCGGCGTAGAAGAAGTGATTATTGTTCCTGAGGCAATTACGGCTTTACTTTTTATGATAATGCCTTCATAGATCCCAGTATTGCCACCAATGAAAACATCATCTTCCACGATAACAGGCCGAGATCCCACCGGCTCCAGGACACCCCCAATCATCGCACCTGCCGAAAGATGAACATTCTTTCCAATTTGGGCACAGCTGCCTACCAGAGCATGTGAGTCTACCAGGGTGCCGCTATCCACATAAGCTCCAATATTGATAAAAGCAGGAGGCATAATTGTAACACCCTGTGCAATAAAACATCCGTTTCTGGCCGAGCTTCCTCCCGGAACAATTCTAATCTTGTCGGAAAGGGTAAATTCGCGTTCCAATATTGTATCTTTGTCAAAGAATAGCTTATGTTTACTCCAGGGAATGGTTGTAAGCTCCCCCATCCTGAAACCAACCAGAATTCCCATTTTAATCCATTGGTTCACATGCCAGATAGAATCCTCCATCTGACAGGCTCGGATCTCACCCTGGTTAAGTGCAGTGAGAAAACTGGCAAAGAGCTCTCTGTCAGCTTTTGAATAACTTGGGGGTTTATTCTCGTAGAGCCTGATTATTTGTTCTTTCATAGTGCTTTCCCGCAATTTGCTTTTATCTGCATCCATCCTTTAGTAATAAGGGATGAATTAACTCAGGCATACTCCCTGGCCAGAGATTTCAGCCGTTCGAGAGCTTCCATTAACACACTCCTTGGACAACCGAAGTTCAGTCTCTGGAAGCCATTGCCATCCACGCCGAACTTATCTCCAGGATCAAGTGCTATTCTTGCTTTTTCTATCAGAGCTTTCATCAGTTTTTGCGGATTCAAACCCCAATTTCTAAAATCCAACCAGGCCAGATAGGTTCCCTCGATTGGGCTCAGCTTCAGGCTGGGAATTTCGCTTTCTACGAAGCTGGTAATCAATCTACGATTCCCATCAAGATATTCCATAAGCTGTTCCAGCCATTCCTGGGAATCCCTGTAGGCTGCTATAAAGGCCCTGATTCCAAAGCTATTCCCAAGATAAAGATGCAATTTCTGATTCAGATCATTCACTTTTTTGAAAAGCTCACGATTCGAAACGATTAATATTGCGGTAGAGAGCCCTGCAATATTAAAGCTTTTTGAGGGTGACACCCCGGTAAGGCAGATATCTTTGAAATCGCAAAGTCCTGCAAGAGATGTATGCTTGAAGCCTGGATATACAATATCCTGATGAATTTCGTCGGCAAAGATCGTTACTTTGTGTTTACGGCAGAGTTCGCCCATCCGGATTAGCTCAGCTTCGTTCCAAACCCGGGAAACAGGATTATGAGGGTTGCAGAGAATAAACAGCCTGGACTGGCTCAACCTGGCTTCAAAATCAAGCCAATCAATGCTGTATATCCCATCGTTGTTTTTCAAGGGGGAGCAGATGAGATTGCGTCCGTGGTCTGTAACTGCCTCGTAAAAGGGACGATAAACCGGAGTCTGGATCAAAACTCCTTCCCCAGGCTCTGTTAAAGTAAGGATAGCCATCGAGATACCTGGAACAATACCCGGGATGGCGATTATCTCATCTTTCGAAACTTGCAGACCAAAACGTCTTTTCTGCCAATTACAGGCAGCTTCATAGAAATCATCCAAACGAAGATTATATCCAAATACCGGGTGTTTTGCTCTGTCGACAAGCGCGGCTTGAATCTCGTCCGAAACAGCAAAATCCATATCCGCCACCCACATAGACAATAGGTCGCCTTTGCCGTAAAGCATGTTCAAGGCATCATATTTGAAACAACCGCTACCCTTGCGGTCAATGATTTTATCAAACCTGCTGGTCATTGTTAGCTTCAGTTTGTTTTTTTAGCAGTTCTACCGCTTTACTCAGGAATGAACCCATCTCAGCTTGGGTGGCAAGTTCAGCCAGGCCATAGATAATCTGCAGTATTTTGGGAAATGATGCTGGAGTTCGAAAGACTTGTTCACGGCCACCTTTGTCGCGGTATGTGATATTCAGGTAATAGGTTATCCGGCGTTGCATATCAAGCTTCAGGATATTGTCATAAGTGACCTCAAGAGGTTTTTTCAGCAAAAAAGTCAGTCTTATTCTATCCTCAAGGAAAGTGATGCAGTTTAGCGAAGTCGTATGCCTGAAAACCGAATCCAATGCTATAAACATGATGAAAAGCGGCAAGATTTTGAAAAATATGGGCGTATCACTGTTTACAAATCGTATCAGGAAATAAAGTGAGTAAGCTGTAATCAGACCAGAAAATCCGATCATCACAAAACGCATCAATTGATGCTGGCAGTATCGTTTGGGAAGCTGGGAGCGGATGGAGACTACCTGGATTTCTCGCGGCATTTGAATTCTCTCCAAAGCTTGTTTACGCTCTCTATCACCACGGGGGGGGCTGGTACCACATCGAAAAGGTTGTGTTTGTCCTGCTCACCGTGAAAATCACTTCCACCAGTCATATACAGACCGTTTTTCTGGGCTATATTGATGAAGTTCTCGATTTCCCATTGGTAATGATCGGGATGCCAAACTTCCAAACCATCTATTCCCATTGGCAGGAAATCATCCAGAAAGCTCGATTTGGCCAGTTTTCCGGGGTGAGCAATAACCGCCAGGCCGCCTGCACCATGAATCACTGAGATTGCTTCACTGACGCTGACTTCTGGCTTGGGAACATAAGCTGGTTTGAAATTGCCAATATATTTATCGAATGCTTCGTTTTTATTCTGGCAATAACCACGGTTAACCAGGATCTGAGCTATATGGGGACGCACGATCAATTCACGGCTACCGGCAACGGCCACCACATCTTCCAGGGTGATATGCATTCCCATCTCCGCCAGGAGGGAGATCATTTTAATTGCCCTGGTGCGACGTCCCTGCAGATACATTTCGGTCATCTCATTCAGAGCTTTGTCCCTGCTGTCATAGCCATAAGCCAGTATATGAACATCGTGACCCTGATGTTGTGAGCTGATCTCCATACCTGGGATTATCTTCAGCGGATGGGTAGTTTCAGGGAGCTGCCGATAGGCATCAGCAGTATCATGATCAGTAATGGAGATGAGGTCAAGACCGATCTCCAGAGAACGTTTGAGCAGGCGCGAAGGGGTTAGCGCACCATCAGACACATTGGTGTGCAAATGCAGGTTGATGCGCTTAATGTCGTTTATTTCTTTTATTATCATATTCTAAAATTCGAGATTGACTTAAATTGCCACTGCCAAAAATCGTCAATGGATTTTTTAGAACCCGGGGAGATAATATCATGGAATACGAACCAATCAAACACAGGTTAGAACGCTATATTAGCCTTTTCCCTCTGTTACGCAAAGGTTTATACAGGGCTATGGACATGCTTTTACTGCGCCAACGCTATGTGAAACGGGAAATAGCAGCTCTATTCCCCAAAGATGGTGTTTTAGCTTTATACGATGCGGGTGCAGGATTTTGCCAATATACAGATTTTATCTTGAAGAATTGGCCACATTCAGTTGCTTTTGCCACCGACCTATATCCTGATAGTCTTTTATCCTATGCCTGCTACACTGATACATATTATCAGGGTCGGTTCAGCTACCGGAAAGCCGATCTGGCCAAATATCATCCACTTAAGCAATATGACCTTGCTTTGGCAATAGACATTCTGGAACATATTGAAGACGATCTGGCCGCCCTGCGAAACTTCTATCATGCTTTGAAGGTGAATGGTTACTTGATAATCTCCACACCGTCAGATACTGATGAAGCCGCCAAATTCACAGCAGAACATGTTCGGCCAGGTTATGCCAGGAAAGATATCGAAGCAAAGCTGAAACAAAGCGGATTTACGTTAGTGAAGAGCATTTATACCTATGGGTTCTTTGGGAAACTATCCTGGAAGCTTATGATGATGATCCCTATCAAGATTGTATCCAAAAAGTTGACGTTAGTTTTACCGCTCTATTACCTGATAATTTACCCCATTTCAGAACTCATGATGCAGGCTGATCTGAAGATGAATAAAAGAGCCGGTACCGGTCTGTTATTGGTAGCCAGGAAATTGAACTGATTATAGTAATCCATAGTAAACCTGTTCCGAATGTTTAAGCTGCTTAATTATTACTTGTCGTAATCACTGCCTGCATATATTTCAATCGATACAATTGAAGGAGTAATAAGGGTGATTTGAGGGTCGGACGCTTAATTCACCCTTAATGCACCCTTAATTGTATAAGCACGCATCAGGCTACCAAGGGTGTTTTTTTCATCCACCATATCACCCAAACAAAAAAGGCAGGATAGGTATCCTGCCTTAATTCTGAGCTTGCTCCAGAAAGCTGCTTGAATTTGTTTAAAACTGGATGTTTTCAGGCATAACTGGACTAAGCATCAAAGCCTTATCAGTTGCAAAATCATCCCACAACTCATACAGCTTCAGATAATCTTCGCTCATTAAATTCAATGCCCTAAAAGGCAGATAACTATTAAACCCACTGGCGTCCATATCTACCTTGATACCCTTTAAGTTGGATGTGGCATCGACCAGGGTTAGCTTACCCTTTAGTTTACTGAGCTCACGCATATTGTCCAAAGCCACGTCCATTCCGCCAAGATCATCTACCAAACCGATCTTCAGGGCTTGTTCACCAGTCCAGATTCTCCCTTGGGCATGTTTATGAACCTCTTCCAGGCTCATATTCTTTCTGCCGTCATCCACTTTTTTAACAAAATCTTCATAAACAGCTTCTATTGAGCGGGTCATCAGGTCTTTCTCTTCTTTTGTCCAAGGCCGTGAAAGGCTTCCGATATCGGCTTTTTCGCCTTTTTTTACGGTTGACCAATTCACCTTTATTTTCTTGAACATCTCAGTGGCATTGAAAGCTAATCCGATCACTCCGATTGAACCTGTGATGGTGGAAGGATCCGCTACAATGCGATCAGCATTGCAGGCTATGTAATAACCTCCACTACCAGCCACTCCAGCCATGGAAACGACAACGGGTTTCTTGTTTTCAGTTTTGGCAAGCTCCAGTTCACGCAGGATGATATCGCTGGCCTGGGCAGATCCACCCCCGCTGTCAACACGCAATATAATACCTTTGTAAGCCTTGTTCTTGCGAGCTTCACGGATCAATTTCACAGTGCTGGCCTGAGCAATTTTTTGGCCGGGAATTCCCTTTCCCATCACGATGTTTCCACTTGCATAGATCACAGCGATCTGATTTTCCTTGGGTTTTGACCAATTGTAGCAACGGTATTCTTCCATACCCGGAGTGCTCTTACTGAAGGTAAAGTCTTTTTTCAGCTTGGCATTAAGCTCATCTTCGTAGATAAGCTCATCCACCATACCCTTGGCTAAAGCATCCTGAGCAAGGTAATATGGACCGCCCTCGATAATCTCTCTCGCAGGCTGGGTAAGCTTATCGCCTCTTCCTTTGTCAAGATTTTGCACCATTTGGTTGAACATACTCTCCAGTATGGAATTATACACTTCTCTTTCAGCGTCGGTCATTTCGGTTTCCGAGAACATATTGCCGGCATTTTTATATTTGTGGCTACGAAAATTCAGGACTTCGATGCCCAGGCTGCTGAGCAGATTTTTAAAATAGGGACTGGATATCGCCATTCCACGCAGATCAACCGAACCCATCGGATTAAGATATATTCTATCGGCGATGGATGCCGCAAAAACATAGCCTGCATTTCCCATATTATCATAGTAGCAACTGATCTTTTTACCGCTGGTTTTAAAATCCTCAAAGGCTTTCAGCAATTCCTGCTGTAAGGCAAGGGAAGTGGAAAAGGATGGATTCTTAAGCAGAATGCCGTCTATAGAGCTGTCTTCCTTAGCCTGTTTAATCTGGGCAATCAGGCTTTCGATCGATTTGTCTTTGGAATCATAGATGTTAATCGGTCCAAGATTGTATTTTGGGGCACGATAACTAACCACATTTCCGCTTAATTTCATGTTCAACCAGGTTGGGGGAGTAATACCCAGAAATGGCTTGAAGCTAAGATCGGTAAACTGGGCATAAGCAACAGCATAATTGTCATTTTCTTTCAGGCGGGTTAGGGCTCCAGCTTCAGTTTTATCGAAACAAAGGGAAAGGTTCAGCAGAGCACTTTCGTCTTCCAGGCTGTAAGTTCCACCGATTTTCAGACCGTCCAGCAATTGGGTGCTGATTCCAATAACTGGCTTTTTCAGTTCATAATCTGTATCTCCCTGCCAGCGTGAATAATTCAGATCAAGGCTAAATTCGAGACGGTGGTCGGCAAGGGAGGGTACAAATGCCAGAGGACGCACCGCCATCCCAAGTCTATAATATGGTTCTTCCTGATATGGGTTGTCCCAGGTGAAAGCCAATGAGGTGGAATTGTGCGGACGATAGGTAAATCCACTGCGGAAATCACCCTTGCCATAATCTTCACCTTTCCAGCGGTAATTGGTTCCCATATATAGATTTGGCATGATATGTGCAGGAAACACTTCACTGCCGGTAGCCAATGTGTGATAGTTTACGCCATGGTCACGTTCGTATACATAGCTGAGAAAATCGGTATTCAGGAATAGCCAGTAGTGCTTTTGCCATTTCTCGTTGTCATTGAAATGGGCAATCCCCAAACCTTCAAGATTTCCGGTTCCTAGCAAAGAGGGATTGCTGAAGGTGGCAAACATATTGTCCACCCCGGCGATGGGAAATTCCTGATATCCCAGATAACCGGGATTCTGGACAGATGGATCAGCAGATAGCACACCGATTGCCAAAAGCATCATAAACAGCAGACTGAACCTCGTGATATGCTTCATCATTACTCCTTGTTTCATATAGTTTAAAGATAGCAAAATAGACTGCTAAACACGTGGATAATCACGACACAGTTACTTGTTTATCCGTCTTGGAAAATCAGTCAAGATATTTGTGGCGGCTGTTTGTCCTACCTTACACGAACTACAGGTGCAACAAGTTATCATTACCTGAAAAGCTCATAATGACTCCTTAATGCAGCCACAATTCCTTGGAGAGGAAAGATATCATAGCAAAAGGAGAATTCGATCTCCAAGTTCGGAGAAATGCAGGCCAATTGCCCAATTTCCCTCACAACTTGCTGCCTGAAATGTAGCTTCAAGCGAAATATCTTGACAGGCTTGGTAAAAGATTATTTTTAGAAATTCATGAAAAGGAGATGTTATGAAGATATCGGCCGTTCTTTATTTGATCGTAATACTTGCGTTTCTGATGCCATTTTTTGTGGTTAGTTGTCAAAAGACCGAGCTCATCACCATCAAAGGAATTACCCTGGTAACTGGAGGCGAAGCCAAACTTTCCATGAACGACATGATTTCTGGTTTGAACCTTGATCAAGGGAAAAAGCCTGACGATCAAAAGATCAAGGCACAACCCCTGGCCATGGCTTCACTTGCCATCGCTGTAATAGCCTTGATCCTGGTCTTGGTATTGCCACGAAAGCTGTATGTCATCCCCGTACTCCTAAGCCTGGCAGGTATTGCCTGTCTGCAAATACTAAAGGCCGGCATGTTCGATGCCATGTCCTTCAATGATACAGGCCTTGATCCTACTATAGATATAAAAAAGGTTCTGTCTATAAAAGCCAAATTCGGGTTCTGGCTGGCTAATCTGTCCTATCTGCTGGGTGGAATAGTAGCTGTCGTTGGTAGCCTATGGGGAGGACAATCAGAAAGCTATCGTTACCAGCCCGCTCAACCCCTTGGCGGTTATGAGCATCTGCGTCCCGTTCCTCCCCTGGAACCGGTAAATTCTCCTCTTCCCCAAGAAGAAACTGAGGTTAATACAGACGGCGTGGAAAAAGAGAACACTGAGGAAGATATCTAAACATTTCAAATGGAAAACACCCAAGAACTACGCTGGATAAGGCTGCTATTAATCATTATCGCACTTCCGGTAATCGCCATTATCTTGAAAGCCCTCAAAGCGATCTTTATCCCTTTGATTATTGCAGTGTTTCTGGCTTTCATTTTCTCCCCCCTTACAGCCTTTTTGAAAAGAAAAAGGGTGCCGATGATCGCCATCCTGGGCATAGCCCTGATCATCCTGGGTATCGTTTTCTTCCTGGCAATTATGCTGGTTTATGCAGCTTCAAGCAGCATTGTAAACGGCCTACCAAGGTACCAGAACAGTTTTAAGGATCTTGTGGATAACTCAGTAGCCTATTTCCAGCAGCTTGCTTATCATTGGAACATCTCATCCGAACAGCTATCTCTGATGAACCTCTCACAACTGCTTACCAGTGGCTTCAGTTCGCTCCCCAGAATGATCAGTAATACGATGAATACTCTTTTGGATATTGGATGGAACATCTTTCTGATCGTAGTGTTCCTGCTTTTCATCCTGCTGGAAACTGACAAACTGGCAGACCGGCTAAAAAAAGTGATAAGTCATAGGAGCAAGGAGCAAACTCTGGACTCTCTGCGCAGCATAGAGAATCAGATTCAGCGTTACCTGACTGTAAAAGCCATAATCAGCCTGGCCACTGCTATGGTGGGCATGGGACTGATGCTGGCTTTCGGAATTGATTTTGTGCTGGTCTGCGGAATACTACTTTTTGTGTTGAATTTCATTCCCAATATCGGCTCCATTATCGCCTCTGCCATCCCAATTGTAATCTGTGCTTTACAAAGCGGACTGGATGTGAGGACTCTCATGTTTGCTCTGCTTATTACTGGCACCCAGATGCTGTTCGGAAACATCATTGAACCAAGAGTTCAAGGCAATCGGCTAAACCTAACTCCCATCATGGTGCTGATCTCCCTGATTTTCTGGGGTTGGCTGTGGGGAATTGTTGGAATGCTGATCTGTGTGCCACTGACCTCTGCCATAAACATTCTACTTAAACAACTGGATCCCGATAATATAGTTTCGGCCATCATCAGTAGCGAATGATAACCCCCTATCCCTTGCAGGACGGCATACTGATCGAGAAATGCCTGGCTGAAGCCGCTGGCTGGAAACAAGAATATGCTCCAGTTTCCTATGTGTCAGTATTTGTGCCCGGTTCATCCTTCGTTTCTCTGGGAGCCAGCAACAACCTGGAAATCAATGTTCAAATCGAAAATTGCAATTTGGATGGCGTAAGGGTTTTTAGAAGGCTAAGTGGCGGTGAAGCTGTGTTTTTATCTCCAAACTGCACTGTATATTCTCATATTTTGCTTAGCCATGATATCCCTAAAGCAGCAGATTTCTTTGCCATAAACCTGGATTTTATAACCACTAAACTGACTGAACAGGGAGTTTCCGGAATAACCCGAAGAGGAATCTCGGATCTTTCTATCAATGATCGCAAGATATTAGGCTGCGCTATTTATAAAAAAACAAGTTTCATCATCTTTCAAGCTGTTTTAAATGTGAGAGAAGATCCCAAACTGATTCAGCGTTATCTAAGGCATCCTGTGCGTGAACCAGACTACCGGCTTTCCCGTCCCCACAATGAGTTTGTAACCTCTTTAGCGGAACAGGGATATCAGTTTAGCCCGTTTGACGTGGTTAATTTGCTTCAAGATTCATTTACCGGTCAGAATTGAACTGATCGTTTCTATCACCAATTCGGGTTTCAAGGATTTCATACAGTTGAAATGTCCTTGTGGACACTCAGCCAGACCATGCAAGGAGCAGGGCTGACATGATAAATCAGCACTTAAAACAACTGCCCGGTCATTTAAAGGACGAAATCCCAGGCTGGGATGGGTTCCTCCGAAAATGGCAATCTGAGCCTTGCCTGATGTCGCAGCCAGATGCATGGGACCTGTGTCTCCGCTGATGATCAAATCAAACTCATGAAGCTGGTCATAAAGCTCTGTCAAACTTAATTTCCCGGCATTTACCCGGCAATTATCAACACACTTTGCTGCAATAATCTGACAGAGTTCCAGCTCTGAGTTTCCGCCTATAAGAGTGAAGCTGACCTGAGGAAATGAATTTATTAACTGAATCCAATACTCAACCGGCCAGCGCTTGGTGAAATAGGTTGCTCCAGGAAAACATGCTACCTGCAGCGACTTTGAGTCGGGTTCTTCAGATTTATCCTTTGGTTTCCGAAACCGTGGATATGCCCAAATGTCCTGCCAACCGAGCTTTTCCAATGCACTGAAATACAAGCTGACCGTACTGTCTATGGCTTGATTGGTTTTGCCAGCTACGATCGCCTTGCGAAGTCCCCTTTGTTTGCTGTAAACCGCTTTCCGATAGCTTCGGCAGAATAACAAGATGAGCAATGAAGCGAATTTGCCATGCAAATCAAGCGCTAAATCGTATCTGAACTTAAGTAAGTCAAGATGAAATCCCAGACTTTTCCGGTAGGGAACCACTTTTACGGGCAGGTCGAAAAGCAGGGGTAACTCGACATATTCAGGTTTACAGACGAAATGTATTTCACAACCAGGAAACCTACTTTGCAAAGAGGCACAGACCGGCTGGGTGAGAATGATGTCACCCAGCGAGCTGAGCCTGATGATTATAATCTTCATTATAGGGAAGCGATCGTTTCCGGAACCTGCTTCATTACTTCCGGAAGTCTGTCTATTGCCTTTCCTCCAGCCATTGCCAGATCTGGTTTGCCACCCCCCTTCCCATCCAATTGTGCTGCCAGGGCTGACACAATCTTACCGGCATGATAGCTTACGGTCAAATCGCTGCTAACCACGCAAATGATATTTAACTTGTCGTCCACAAGATTGAATAGCGCTGCGATCCCTCTGTTTAACTTGGTTTTTAGGTTTTCTGCCATCGCTTTCAAGGCTTCAGGTGAATCCAAGGCAGTTAGGCTGACTATCAGGCTATAACCTGCATATTCTTGTTTTGAATTCAACAAATCCTGAACGATTGCCTCTCCGGCTTTAGTTTGCAATGCGGTTATTGTGTTTTCCAAGGCTTTCTGCTGGTCCAGAAGCTGGTCAAGCTTGTCCTCAACTGAATTTAGGGGACTATGCAGTTTGAATGCAAAACTGGCCAGGGTATCCTGCATATCTTCCACCCAGTTACATGCCCCAAGACCCGTTACTGCTTCTATCCTTCTGATGCCCGCAGCGGTGGAACTTTCCGAACGTATCTTCAGGAAACCTATTTCACCTGTGGCTGAAACGTGAGTTCCTCCACATAATTCTTTGGAAAAGCCCTTTACCTCTACGACTCTAACTTCTTCTGCGTACTTTTCGCCAAACAGTGCTATTGCACCTTCCTTTTTGGCAGTTTCAAGACTTTGGACGGTAGTATAAACACTGATATTCTTGCGGATAACTTCGTTTACGATGCGTTCCGCCTTGCGTAGTTCTGATTGAGAAACAGCCTGTAAATGAGTAAAGTCAAAACGCAAGTAATCAGGATGAACAAATGAGCCTTTCTGCTGTACATGCTCACCCAGGACTTCGCGCAAAGCTTTATGTAAGAGGTGAGTGGCTGTGTGGTTGCGTGATGTGCTGGTTCTTCGGGAAATGTCAATTTCTGTTTTCACCGGCTGGTTCTCAATAGCCCCATATAATAATCTGCCAAAATGCAAGATATAATCATCCTGTTTTCTAACTTCATCAATAGCCACTTCAAAGCTTTTTCCAGAGATAATCCCGGTGTCGGACACCTGTCCTCCGGATTCAGCGTAAAACGGAGTTTTAACAAGTTGTAACACTATTCTGCCCTGGTCATCTACTGTCCAACGTTGAATCCTGGTTTCCAAGCTTTCTTCGCTGTAACCAAAAAACATAGAGGGAGTTAATGGTTCAAACTCAATCCAGTCTTCCAGACTGCCTTGCCGGCCAAACTTGCTGGCATTCCGGGCTCTTTGTCTTTGGGCTTGCATTTCTTTAGTAAAACCTTCATGATCTATCTTCAAGCCTTTTTCTTCTGCCAATAGAGAAGTAAGATCAGGCGGGAAGCCATAAGTGTCATAAAGTAAAAAGGCATCTGGTCCAGAGATCACCATTCCGTCAAGCCTTGAGCATATATCGTTGAAAATATCCAGCCCAGTATCGAGGGTTTTATTAAACCTCTCCTCTTCAGCCTTGATGACCATTTTGATATAATCTTCCTTACCGTTTAGTTCGGTAAAGTGATGTCCCATTAAAGCCAGAACAGTCCCCACCATTGTATGGAGGAATGGTTCGGCAAAGCCTAAAAGCCTGCCATGCCTTGCTGCTCTGCGCAAGATGCGTCTCAGGACATAACCTCTGCCCTCATTTGAAGGAAAACCCCCATCAGCGAGAGCAAAGCACAGGCAACGCAGGTGGTCAGCGATCACTCTATGCGACATCCCCGTATCCTGCGAATACGAAACCCCCGAGATCTCGGCCAAACGGTTTATGATCGGTAAAAATAGGTCTGTTTCGTAATTGCTGTTTTTATCTTGCAAAACCTGAGTAATTCTTTCCAAACCGGCTCCAGTATCAACAAACTTGTTCTTCAAAGGAGTAAGGGATTTGTCATCCTCACGGTTATATTGGATGAAAACCAGATTCCATAGCTCAATGTAACGGGCACAGTCTCCATTAACCCTGCAGGTATGACCTGGAATGTGAGCTTTGTCGCAATGCTCAGGCCCTCGGTCAATGTGAATCTCTGAACATTGCCCACAAGGCCCGGTCTCACCCATTTCCCAAAAATTATCTTTGTCGCCGTGATAGCTTATGTGCTCTGGATTGATGTCGGTATGAGTCTTCCAGAGTTCATAGGATTCAGCATCGCTATCATGAACTGTGGCGAATAATTTTTCTTTGGGAAGCTTCCAGATCTCCGTTAACAATTCCCACGCCCAGGCAATTGCCTCTTTTTTGTAATAATCGCCAAAACTCCAGTTTCCGAGCATCTCGAAAAAGGTGTGATGATATCCGTCCTTGCCTACTTCCTCCAGATCATTGTGTTTACCGCCAGCACGGATGCATTTCTGGCTGTTTACCGCTCTTGGGAAGCTGATTTCACGCTGACCCAGAAAGATGCTCTTAAATTGATTCATCCCTGCATTGGCAAAAAGCAGGGTTGGATCGTCATTGGGAATTACCGGTGAGGAAGGAACAAAGCTATGCCCCTTGCTCAGGAAAAAATCGATGAAGGTCTGGCGTATCTGTTTACTGCTTTGTGATACCATTTAGTCTTCCAGCGAGTCGTAATTCTCAATGATCCATTTTTCAGCACTCCAGGCAGCTATGGCGCCATCACTTGTGGCGGTTACTACCTGACGCAAAACTGTATGACGGATGTCACCAGCAGCATAAATTCCGGGTATATTGGTATGCATATTCTCATCAGTGATGGCAAAGCCGGCATTATCCAATTGCAGACGCGACTCCAGAAGTTCGTTGTTGGGCAGAATGCCTACATAAATAAAAATACCGTCGACAGGAAGGTGTGAAACCTGATTGGTCTTTCGGTTATAGATTTCCAGTTCTTGAACCTTGTTTTCACCTCTGATTTCCTGCACCACCGTGTCCCACAGGAATTCCATTTTGGGGTTCTTGAAGGCGCGCTCCTGGATAATCTTTTGGGCTCGCAAACTATCTCTGCGATGGATTACGTATACTTTTTTAGCAAAACGGGTGAGGAATATACCTTCTTCGATCGCAGAATCTCCACCTCCAACCACGGCCACGACTTTATCCCGGTAAAGGGCTCCGTCGCAGGTGGCACAATAAGAAACTCCCCGTCCGGTAAATTGCTCTTCTCCAGGAACATTCAAACGCCTGGGATGCGCACCTGTGCAGATTATCACGGATTTTGCACGATACTTGTTCTCCACGGTTTCCACGATCTTGCATAACCCTTCCAATCCTATTGCCGTGATCTCTTCCTCAATAAAATCTGCACCGAATCGTTCGGCTTGTTTATGCATCTTTTCGGTAAGGTCAAATCCGGAAAGAGGCTCTTCAAAACCTGGATAATTCTCTACTTCATCAGTAACGTTTATCTGACCGCCCACCATCGCCTTTTCGAAAATCGCAGTTTTCAAACCACCCCGGGCACTATAGATGGCAGCGCTCAATCCTGCCGGACCGGCTCCTACTATAATCACATCGTATCTCATTCTGTTTATCCTTTATCTTTATATTTCTTTTCCCCATCAGCAGGGAAGCGGTTGAATCGTCAAGTTTAAACCTAAGCCCATAGAACGTACTGGTTTGGCTGCCATTCAGACATTAAAGTGGAAAATCACAAGCTGGAAATCAGGCTCTGTTCAGTTCTGGGCTATAGATCACAATTGAGGAGGCGAACTTGCTTCGCAACTCTGCCAAATGCCTGCTTAGGTAGTATTCCCTCTCAATCTGTTGCATTCTGGCATAGAGGCTGTCTTTGATGTCTTCAAAGGATATATCTTGTTTGCCAGTTTTATCCAGGAGCATCAGGATATGATATCCGTAGTTTGAAAGAAATGGTCGGCTGATTTCGTTTATCTCCATGCTAAATGCGATGCTGTCTATTTCCGGGATCATTTTACCCTTGGGGAACCAACCCAAGTCACCGCAAGTGGATTTACTGGGACAATCTGAACATTTCTGGCTAAAGCGTAAAAAATCATCCTGATCATTAATCTCACTACGAATTTCTTCGGCTTTTGCTTTGGCTGTGTCATCGGTTCCTCTGATCAGGATATGGGCGCAGTGAACTCTTTCAGGTTTTGTGAAAAATTCTTTATGTTCATTATAGAATTCCAGAAGTTTTTCGGTGGTAACGGGCAGCGTTTCTGGGCAAAGCAGCTGGACATATTTCTTAATTAATATCTGCCGGCGTAAAAGAGTCTCAAGTTCAGCTGCAGTAAGCTCCTGGACTGCAGAACTGCTAAGTCCAAAAGGTTCATCTTCTTCGATCAGATCAAGCAGGGCTTCATCGTATTCCTTATCGCTGATCTGAATCCCGGTATTAATCGCCTGGGAGAGCAATAGACACCTGTCAATCAGGCGTTGCAGGGCTTGCTGAACATTCCTGTCCAGTTCAGACGAACCCAGCTTGGAGCATTCTCGCTCAAGCTCTCGTTTACTGATTTCATATTCAATCACTTTGGCTACGATTTGCATTACTTGCCTCTGTAAAATTAGCCTCAACGTTTTTCACAATCTCTGATAGTTTAATCTCTTCGGAATTGAATGTCAAATCAAATCTGCATTTTCGGTACCAGGTTAGTTGTCTTTTAGCGTAATTACGATGATGCTGGGAAGCGATAAACGAACATTCCTGGGCAGATGCCTTGCCTTGGATGAATGGAACAAACTCCTTGTAACCAAGACTGTTCAATCCCGATGAGTGCTCATCGTAACCCATGGAAAACAGCCTGTTAACCTCATCTAAAAGCCCTTCTGAAAGCATCTGCTCCATTCGACGGTTAATCTTTTCATACAAGCATTCTCGGGGAGGATCCAAGAGTATCCTGAAAGGTCGGTATAGTTCATTTTGTTGTTGATTCTTCCAATGCTCACTAAGTGTTTTTCCAGTCCCCAACGCAACTTCCAGACCCCGCAGGATCCTTTGCCGGTCGTTGTTGCTTATTCCTGCTGCAAAAACCGGGTCAAGCTCCGACAATTGCTTGTATAAGGAAGAGATCCCTTCCTGACTGAGCTTGTCCTTTAGTTCTTGCCTGATGCCTTCAGGGATGATAGGCAGTTCGCATAAACCCTGAAGCATACTTCTAATATATAGCCCGGTTCCACCACAAATGATGGGGATCACTTTCCGTTTGTGCATGGCTTCGATCAGCTTAGCAGCGTCTTTGCCAAAGGAGCCGGCACTGTAGCTTTGGTCAGGATTGATTATATCTACTAAATGATGGGGTATCCCTTTTCTGTCCTGCACGGGAGTTTTTGCGGTGCCGATATCCATATAGCGATAAACCTGCCGTGAATCGGCAGAGATTATCTCAGCCCCAATGCTTTCCGCAAGGCAGACAGCCAGAGTAGATTTGCCTGAAGCGGTAGCTCCTTCTATTGTGATTAACGGGATCATACAATGCGTTTGAATTTCTTTTCGAAATCCGAGATCGGCATCTTTAGAATTAGTGGCCTGCCATGCGGACAAAAATAGGGAACTGCACAGGCAAAGAGATCATTGATCAGGTTCAGCATTTCTTTGCGGGTCAGCTTGTGGTTAGCTTTTATGGCTGCTTTGCAGGCGATGGATTTTGCCAGGCTATCCCGGAAATCAGTGGATATTTCCATCTCCTCTTCCAATTGCTTTAAAATCTCCACAAATACCTTACCACCTTCAAAATCGCCCAATTCAGCAGGTATTTCTTCGATCACCAAAGAATCACCACTAAATTTTTTCAGTGAGAATCCCACCTTTTCCAGCAGTTCCAGATTGGCTTCCACAAGTTCTCTGATATCGGAGGCTACATAAGGCGGAATATCGATCACCAAAGGAACGATGAGCTTCTGACGGGTAGCAGGAGCGCCTGAAGATCGATGGATCAGTTTTTCGTAGATTATCCTTTCATGTGCTGCATGCTGGTCTATAACCACCAGACCGTTTTCTACCTGGATGAAGATATAGGTGTTGTGAAGTTGCCAGGGATTAATGTAATCTTCTTCATTTTTTAGCAGTATGTCATATTTCAGCTTATCATTGGGTTGATCGCTAAATATCTCCTGGACTTCGCTTTCCGGCTTGGCAGCATTATAGATCGGGATAGCGGTTGGGGGAGCTTCAGAGCGGAACAAGTCAGGCTGATACAGGTTTCCAAATTCCTTTTTATATTCCGAATATTTGGGAACCTCCACATTCTTTACGAATATATCCCTTTCCAAAGAAGTGACAGGACGACTGGACTCACTATGAACAAATTTACTGCGGGCAGCGGCAAATTTGGCTTCTTCATAACTCTTCAAGCCCTTGGTTACAGTTTCGAAAACCAGGCCATGTACAAGGTTGTTTTCTCTGAAGCGCACTTCGTTTTTTGCCGGATGAACGTTTACATCTATCTGTTCGGGCGGGATACTGATAAACATGATGTAGGGCGGTGTATTTCCTTTCTGCCAGGCTCTGGTTTTCAAAATGAAGGGCTCATAGGCAGCTTTGATGCTGTGCTTCACAGTTTTATCATTTATATAGCGTCCGTTTATGAACACGTATTGGGCATCGATCAGCTTATCCTGCCTGTCTTCCAGACCAAAGATATAGCCACTTACGCCATATTCGCCATTTTTCCCTTCTATGGCTATCACATCGTCATCAAAGAAACCACTTCCGAAAACTTCCGCCATTCTTTTATCCCTACTCCCTGAAGCAATATAGGATAGCCGTTCCTTGCCATCCACCATAAACCTGAAGCTTACTCCGGGATACAATAAGGCTTGATAATGTATATATTTAAGGACATAACGGGTTTCCACGGCAGCCGTTCTGAGGAATTTCCTGCGTGCCGGCAAGCTTTTAAAAAGTCCCCTTATCGTGATGGCAGTGCCCTTATTGGCAGAGGTTTTCGTTACATTGGTCAGCTTACCGCTGTTGAATTCCACAACCGTGGCCATTTCTTCAGCCTCAGTTTTAGTAACCAGATGCAAACTTGAAACAGAAGCTATTGAGGGTAGCGCTTCACCTCTGAAACCTAAAGAACCAATATGAATAATGTCTTCCACAGTTCTTATCTTGCTGGTGGCATGCCTTTCAAAGGCCAGAAGCGTATCGTCTGCACTCATTCCACTTCCATTGTCCACAACACGGATCAGATCTTTTCCACCATTTTCAATTACGACGATGATGCTGTCAGCTCCTGCGTCCAGGGAATTTTCCACCAGCTCTTTTACCACTGAAGCAGGGCGTTCGATCACTTCTCCGGCAGCAATCTTGTTGCGAACGTCTTCAGCCAGGATATTGATAGTTTTCACTGGTTTAATACCGGAAAATACTGCCATTGGTGAATTCACGGATTATGGAATTGTATGGCACCAGGGCATCAGATATGTCCTTGCAGTGAGTTACCAGATTCAGCAGACGCATAGCTTCAGTATAAGCCGAAGAGCTTGGTGAAACCTGATGCAACAGCTTCCAGGCATGTTTACGTAAGACTCCAAGTTCGTAGGTGAGGCTGCTGTTAAACATATAATCAGCATTTTCCTGATAGGGGAAGATGTTCTTTTCTTCACCGTCACGCACATCTTTCCAGCGCAGCATGGTTTCTTCGGCACTATACCCGCGATATTGATGGTCTCTGATGATTCGTCTTAACAACCGGCAATCCGTGGTGGGAATGCGGTTATGGTTGTCTATATTGAGCTGATTTAGGGCGCTGATATAAATCTTGGCTTTACGATTGGAGGGAATCTCGGAAGTAAGGGTATCATTTAAACCGTGAATCCCTTCCATGATAATAATATTGTCTTTACCCAGTTTCACATACGTATTGCTTCTTCGCCGAACTCCTCGAGTGAAGTCATAACGGGGTAATTCTATCTGTTCGCCGGCCAATAGCTGGGTAAGCTGATGGTTCAAATACTCCAGATCCATTGAATAAATTGATTCAAAATCATAATCACCGTTTTCCTTGCGAGGGGTTTTATCTCTGGAGAGAAAGTAATCATCCATCCCGATCACGATCGGCTTGGCCTTGCAAGCCTGAAGCTGCACTCCCAGTCTTTTGGCAAAAGTGGTTTTCCCCGATGAAGAGGGACCTGCGATCAGAACAAGCTTCACATCTTTTTTTGTAACTATATCTGCTGCGATTTCAGCTATCTTTTTCTCGTGCAAGGCTTCTTCTACCAGAATAAATTCAGAAATCTCGTAATTGTCGGTTAGTTTGTTGATATCTATAATGTTATGAACTCTCAGGATGTCCAGCCATTTATCATGTTCCTGATGAAGGGCAAAGACTTTTTTGGGCAATACAAAGGGAGACAGCTCATAGGGTTTTTGCTGATCCGGGAAACGCAGAATGAAGCCAGGTGCATGGTACACTATGTCAAAACCTTTGATCATGCTGGTGCGATCGGCAAGGGGTCGGATGAAGCGATCGTAATATTTTCCGCATCGATAAACTGGCACGCTGTCCTGATAGTTGTATTTCAGGTTTTTGATAACATCCTTACGCCCCATTGCGCTAAAAATATCCAATGCTTCATCGGTTTTTACTTCGATCCTGTCGATTGGCAAATCGCTGGCTACGATCTGCAGCATTTCAGCTTTCAGCCTTGAACAATCCTGCTCAGTCCAATGCTCAGTGTTGAATACTTCGCAAAAAACCCCGTCTCCGATTGAATGTTCCACCACCAGGGCATGTTCATTCCCCATTAGTGTATTCAAAGCTTTGGCCATTATGAAGATCGCTGAGTCTTGATAAATCCTGTAGCCTTCCGGATGCTGGTAAGTGATGCAATTGATAAGGGTTTCACGCTCGGGAACGTATTCCTCATTGACATATTCTCTATGGTTTATTTTGTAGGATAACACCGTTTCCCGGTGTATATCAGTGTTTTTTATGATCCGGGCTATGCTTGTCGGCTTATCAAGTTCGATCAGGCTGTGCTTTACGCCGTTTAATCTTAGGTCTATTATCATTTGTTTTACATCCTTGTCTTTCAATAGGAGATGACAAGATTGCAGAGAGCCTTTTTTAGTCAAGCTATTAGGAGTGAATTTTAATGACAAAACAGAGCAGGAAACAACACCTGACCAGAGAGATAACCCGCCTGTTGGGAATAGTATTTGCCTCCATGTTCTTTGCCATGGGCTATTCCTGGTTTTTATTACCTTACAATATGGCTCCGGGAGGAGTTGGGGGATTGTCGCAGGTAATCAATTACTTTTTTGGGATTCCCAATGGCATTTCCATGATCCTGATCAATATCCCGCTTTTTGTGATCAGCTTTCTGTTCATCGGGAAGTCTTTTGGAAGCAAGAGCCTGTATGGAATGTTGATATGTTCTCTGATGACCGACCTGTTTAGTTTTCCCATGTTGCACAAAATGGGGATAGTGCCCGATCTCAGTCTTTACCAATATACTGTTAACGGCCGCTTGGTGTATGCCATGCTGGGGCCACAGGATATTCTGCTGTCGGCGATTGCCGGATCAGTTCTTTTGGGAGTTGGCTTAGGCCTGATTTTCCGATTCAGAGGTTCCACCGGCGGAACTGACATCCCAGTTGCTTTGATCAAGCAAAAAGCCAATCTGTCCATTGGGACAGGATATTACATCGTGGAAACAGGCATAATCCTGCTGGTGGCATTTATGTTAAAAGACCCTAAACTACTGATCTGGGGCTATATCAATCTATTCATCACCACCAAGATTACCGACCTGGCCAGTGAAGGATTACCCTACATCAAAGGGGCATATATTATCTCTGATGAGGTGGATGAGATACGTAATGAAATCTTTGACAAATTGGACAGAGGGGTTACCTATCTTAAAGGGATCAGCGGATTTAACCAAAGAGATATCAAAGTTCTCTTTGTGGTTCTGAACCGTCGTCAGGTTCCCTTGCTAACAGATATTGTGAAAGATACCGATCCGGATGCCTTCATGATCCTGACGGATGTTTACGATGTGTTGGGATACGGCTTTAAGTCCCGGAAAATAGATCTTTCCGACGGGAAATAGGGTTGGAGGTTGAGGGGGGCAAAATTGAATGGTTGGAAGCTTGCCAGCACCTGATTCCTTCGAAAAAGTCCGCTTGTGCCAGGAAGTGTGAATCTCCAGCTTCATTGGTTAGATTATATCAAGTAAACTCGCACGAATTACGGGAGCAATAAGGGTGAATTAAGGGTCCGACCCTTATTTCACCCTTATTGCTCCCTTAATGGGTAAGCCAAATGAGCATTTCAGTGTTTATCTTGCAGATTGAGCCAACCTGATTCCTACCGGCCGATGATCGGAAATCGAAGCAGCATATTCAGTCCAGTTCAGCATCCAGTTTTCGGCGCGGATAGCCTTGCAATATGAAGAAGCGGCTGTGAAATCATCAAACAGCTCATTGCTGATCAAGATATGATCTATATGACTCATCGAGCTGGGATAGGAGACGGTATTGTAGGTAGGGGCCAGGGCAATGGGCATATCCCCGAACAGATATTCCTCGGGCTTATCCAGAAAACTTAAGAAAACGTTATATTCCCGCGGTTCGGCTATTTGATCATTCATATCGCCCACAACCACCACCTTGCCATTGGGCAGATTGGTGCTGATATAGTTGTCCAGCATTTGACAAGCCAGACGTCTGCGAACTTCCTCATCATAGCTGTCCGTTTCGTCTATATAGTTATCCCCATAGGCCTTTAGGTGGTTGTTGATCACATAATACTCGGTTCCCTGCCATAAGAAATCCAGAACATAGGGTGGGCGGGGAAAAGGATTACTGTCGTTATTGAAGATGGTATATTGATTCACCATGTTCACCGTTCTGCTGTCATAGAGATACCCAAGACGATAATCCGGAGTAGCCTCATAGACCAAAGGCAGGTAGTGTGGTATATCGGAAGCCATATCCATGAAGGCATTATAGTCCATGATCTCCTGAAAGGCGATTACATCAGGACTCATGGCTACAATCATCTGTTTCAAGGCATCAAGGTTTGTATTTTGAGGAAAAAGCTTCAGGTTCCAGGTGATGATATCCAGGGTGTTTTCCGTGCCAAAACTGATTGGAGACGTGACTGGCGGTGTTAGTGGCGTGTTTTTCCCGCAGGACAGCACAAAGAATAGTGCTATCAGCAGCAGTAACAGTCTGAATGAGTATTTCATTATATTTCCCGTAAATTATTTTTTTTCCTGCGCGATTACCACAAAGCCTTTAACTCTGCGAATAACAGGGACTAAAAGCTGATGCAAATATGCAGCCAATTTACAAAATAACTGCTTGAGCCAAGATAACAAGTGGATTTGGAAAGGATTTTGCTTATACAAGAAAATACCACAAATAGGGAGGAAAAATGAAACAGTATATATTTATCCTGATGCTCCTCGTATGCACCCTGCTGGGAGCTGCCGGACTGCAACAATACAATGTGTCCGGCAACGTCCTTTCCGCTCGGATGGAAGCCCTGCGCCTTGCCCCGTTGCCGGAAACCGGAATCCCCGCCAGTGACGATGACAGCCCGGAGCAAACTCCGGTAATTACCCGCACTTTCGCTTTCCCTTATGCTGAAGCTCAGCTCAACGTTAGTTCCATGCTCTGGAACGTATATGATAAACAGGGAAATTTCCTGAGGACAGAGCAAAAACGTGAACAAGATGCCGCAGCCGTGGTGCATGGTTTTACTTTCCGTGAAATGCAGGGTTGGACGGTGAAAATAAACACACAAATCGAATCGGAAACCGAAGTCCGCACCCTCAAAGACATTAGCTTTGAGCTGGTCGGTAGCCAGCCTGTTGCCATTCCAAGCGGGCTCTCCTCCGCTTTCTTAGAGGCTTATAAAGCCCTGGCTGATAACTTCGACAATTCCTATCTGCGCGCAATTCCGCTCAGCCGCCCCTCGATGTTAATTATAAGTCATAGCCAGTTGGCTCCCTACCAGACCGAATACATCAAATGGAAGCGCTCTCAGGGCTATGACGTGTATGTGCTAAACAAATCTGATCTGGGAACTTCACTGCAGGATATCAAAGCAGGTATCGAAGCGCACTATCTTCAATATCATTGTGATTACCTCTTCCTGTGGGGAGATGTGAACGGCACCTTTGCCATTCCCACTAATTTCTATCCCTCCCCGGAATATGCTGAAAACGATGCCGACGATAACTATTTCGTTACCCTGGAAGGTGATGATTATTTCCCGGAAATGCTGGTTGGTCGTTTCTCCTTTGCTGATGCAAGCGAATTTATCACCATGACCAATAAAACCATTAGCTATGAAAAAACCCCTTACATGACCGATGACAGCTGGATGAAAAAGGCTCTCGTGGTGGCAGGAAACTATGCTGAAGGTGGTTTAAGGCCAACTACTCCCGTTTATATGTCCCGTTGGCTGCGAGATAAAATGCTGGACTATGGCTACACCCAGGTGGACAGTGTTTTCTACCCACCCAGCTATCCCGGAACCTCCAGCATCCTACAAGCC
Source organism: uncultured Candidatus Cloacimonas sp. (assembly GCA_964572925.1). GTDB lineage: Bacteria > Cloacimonadota > Cloacimonadia > Cloacimonadales > Cloacimonadaceae > Cloacimonas. The sequence continues at coordinate 27,769 of CAZNGW010000007.1, forward strand.
ATCAATCAGGGTGTGCAATATGTCAGCTATCGCGGTTGGGGCGATGCCAATGGCTGGCATTATCCCTCTTTCCACATTCCGGATCTGAATTCGACCTTTAATGGCGCAAAAATGCCCGTGGTATTCTCCATAGTTTGTAACACCGGCGATTTTGCCAATTCGGTGAATCCCAGCTTCGGAGAAAAGTGGATGCGCATGGGAACTATGTCCACTCCGGCTGGATGCATTGCCTTTGTAGGCCCCTCTGACCTGCACACCAAAACCAGGCTCAATAATTCCATTTCCAGTGGCGCTTTCCGCAGCATCCTGGATCAGGGAGTCCGTGGTTTCGGTTCCAGTGTATTGATCGGCAAAGTGGAGCTCTATAAAACTTTCCCCAACGACATCTCTGCGGGTCAATACGTAGCCTTTTATTATCACGTTTACAATATCCTCAGCGATCCCAGCCTGAATATGTGGGTTCTTACTCCCAATACCATCCCCACTTCAGTCATCCAGGGTGGGCTCAGCTTCGCCCAAAGCGACAGCCATCTCCGCATTGAAGCCGCTAACCTCGAAGGCGCAATGGTGTCTGGAACCCGCAATGGCACAGATTTTCTCTATGCCCGTGTAAAAGACGGCTATGCCATTTTACCTATTGATGCCAACCAGACCGGAAACCTGACCGTTACCATCACCAAGCCGAACTTCGTGCCACTGGTTACCGAACTGAGCCCTTCAGACGACTCTACTCTGGGGATTGTGTCCAATAGCCTGAATCAATCTATCCTGATGCCCCTCACCAATTATTCCCTGGGACTGGATTTCAAGAATTTCAGCACGTCCGCTTATAACAACATCAACCTTAGCCTGAGCTGCAATCATCTCGCCGTTAACATTACCCAGGCAAACCAAAGCATTGCCAATCTTGCTGCTGGGGCCACAGCCACGGTCAATTTTGCCTTTACAACCGGTGGAACCTTAAGACCTAATGAGATAATGGAGTTCACCGTTACAACCACCAATCCAGCAGGAACTCATGTGTTCCAGTTCAAAGCTGGTGGCGCAAAAATCCTGGTTTACAATCATTCAGGAATTTTTGTACCGGGACAGGCCAATAATATCAGCTTCACAGTTGGAAATACCGGCGACGCCCCCATGAATAACATCAACATGAGCATCCTTTCCCTCACCACGGCAGCTTCGGCTCAGAGCACTCCAATTCCTATTGGCAATCTTGCTCCTGGAGAAGAGAAGCAATTTACAGCAACCGTTACTTTAATGCCGGATGCTTGGGAAGGACGTAATCTACCCTTCCGTTTTACCGCGACCAACGATACTGACTATTCATATTTCTGTTTCTACCATGGTACTGCAGGAAGTCCTGGAACTGACGATCCCACAGGACCTTGTGAATATGGATACTATGCCTACGACTCCACGGACACCACCTATGGCCAGGCTCCTACCTACAATTGGGTTGAGCTTGATCCTGAGGGAGGAACCCCATTGGGAACGGTATTTGAAGTTCAGGATGATGGCACACGAACCATAGATCTTCCTTTTACCTTCCGCTATTATGGGATTGATTACAACAGCATTAGTATTTGCTCCAATGGCTGGCTGTCTTTTGTCCCCACTGATATGGTTGATTTCTACAATTGCTATATTCCCGCTGCCCTGGGACCTTATGCCATGGTTGCAGGTTACTGGGACGACCTGAAAGGCATGAAAACCGGTGTGGATAACGAAGGAAATGGTATTTTCAACAATATGCGGTTGATCTATTGGCACGACGTGGTAAACAATCGCTATATAGTTGAATGGAATAAAGCTTACAACCAATACACCATAGACCTTATGGAAAATGCCTCGCTTGAAAAATTCCAGATTATTCTCTATCCCAAATTCTCAGAAGATGGCGACATCGTGATCCAATACAATACTGTGGACAATCCCGGCACAACTACGAACTATTGCACAGTGGGAATCGAAGACCATACACAATTGAAAGGGCTCACCTATACTCACGGAAATACCTACCCCCTTACCGCTACAAATCTTGTCCCTGGCCTGGCAATCAAATTCACAACCACTCCGCCAGACAATTATGTAGCCAATGAGGATAATGTCAATGCCTTGCCGGTCAGTAATCTACGCAACTACCCAAATCCTTTCAATCCCAGCACCACCATTTCATTTAGCGTTGCCAAACCTGGCAAAGCCAAGCTGGAGATCTACAACTTGAAAGGCCAGTTGGTGAAAACCCTGGTCAATGGCTATGTGACTGCTGGAGAAAACAGGTCGGAATGGAATGGAACCGACAACAACGGTAATGCCGTGGGTTCAGGTTTATTCTTCTATCGACTTGAAATGAATGACTATACCAAAACAAACAAAATGCTGTTGATGAAATAAACTTACAGCATAATGAATATCATGAAGCCCCGGACAAAAGTTCGGGGCTCACTTTTTTGCTTTTATACCGCGACAATGTGGATCACCGTCTCTGCAACTGGAGGATTAGTAATGTTTCTTAGCAAGAGTTTGGATGCGGAAAAAGATTAAACAGGGGAAAACAGGAAGATCACCTGATCTGAATGATGCAAAGAACTTGACACAAAAAGCCCTCAAGGCAGGATTGCACAAATAATAACTGGATAAGAATATGACAAGGGCCATAGTTTTGCTTAGCGGAGGCATGGATTCATTGGTCTGTGCCGCTACTGCCGTTCAGGAATGTGAAGAAGTATTCTTCTTGCATTTTAATTACGGCCAAAGAACAGAAAAAAAGGAACTTGAGTGCTTCAATGCCCTGGCAAGGTATTATCAACCAAAACTTGCCAAAATAGCAGATTATCACTGGTTGAAAGAAATCGGCGGATCAGCCTTGACCGACCACACATTGAATGTGCAATCCTCAAATTCGTCATCTGGTGTGATCCCTGCCACCTACGTCCCCTTTCGTAATGCCACCATGCTTTGCGCTGCGGTTGCCTGGGCAGAAGTGACCGGTGCTCATAAGATCTACATTGGAGCAGTGGAAGAAGACAGTTCTGGTTATCCTGATTGCCGGGAAATCTTTTTTAGAGCTTTTAAAAATGTGATCTCAACAGGAAGTAAAGCCGGAGAATTGATCAACATCAGAACGCCGGTTATCCATCTAAGTAAAGCCGAGATAGTGAAACTTGGAGTTAAGCTCAAGGCACCTTTTGAGCTATCCTGGAGCTGCTATCAAAACGAAAAAGAAGCCTGTGGGGTTTGCGACAGTTGTCGTCTGCGCTTGAAAGCCTTCGCCAAAGCAGGAATCAAAGATCCCATCCCTTACAAAACAAATAGCAAAGCATAACCGAATGAAAAAGAACATCTTAATCGTGCTCACCGGTGGAACCATCGCCATGAAAGTCTCTGGGGCTTCGGGTGTGGTTCCCACCAACGAATTTGCCGAGTTTCTAAGGCAGTTTCCCCAACTCAGCAATGTGGCCAACGTTGACGTGATGGACTATTTGAATGTCCCCAGTCCATATATGACTCCCAGGATGATGTTCGATCTTGCCAAACTGATCGATCTGAAGATCATCGATTATGATGGTGTGGTTGTAACCCATGGAACCGACACCCTGGAAGAAACCGCCTTTCTTTGTGACCTGGTGCTCACAACCCGCAAACCGGTAATCTTTACAGCTGCAATGCGTTCAGGAAGCGAACTGGGTTTGGATGGCCCGCGCAATATCATTGGCAGCGTGCGTGTTGCCTGCCATCATGATTCTATGGATAAAGGCGTATTGGTGGTGATGAACGACGAAATTCATACCGCCAGGGATGTTGTGAAAAGCGATACTGGAAAAGTGGATGCCTTTATGTCTCCTGGGTTCGGTCCGATTGGCAGCGTCGATCCAGATCAGGTCGTCTACCACCGCTCTACCTTATTCCGGGAAAGCGTTTGGACGGACAGCCTGGAAACTAATGTTGACCTGATCAAAGCCGTAGCCGGAATGGATGGCAGACACTTGAGATGCAGTCTTGAACAGGGTGCAAAAGCCATTGTGATCGAAGCATTCGGACGTGGCAACCTACCAAAAAGCCTGGTGCCTGATTTGATGGTTGCCATGGAAAAAGACGTCCTGATCGTTATCAGCTCACGTACCTATACGGGAAGAGTATTGCCTGAATATGGATATGAAGGTGGTGGAAGACACCTGGCTGAACTTGGAGCAATTCTGGCAGGCGATATGAAAGGCGAAAAAGTACGTTTGAAGCTGATGGCACTCTTTGGCAAATACCACGATGCGGATATCGTGAGAAGGTTCTTTAAACAAAGCGGATTATGAGAATCTGTATCCTGGGACCTGCACCTCCCTACCGGGGTGGAATCTCACTTTTTGCCTTGCACCTTGGAAAGACTTACCGTGAATTAGGCCACGAAGTTTGCTTTCAGAGTTTCAGTCGCCAATATCCTGCATTCCTCTTTCCCGGAAAGGGACAGACTGATGCGGATCTGGATTCAGACGGAATTATGGTGGAGAGAACTTTGACCCCTTGGCTACCCTGGACCTGGGAACAAACGGTGAGATCAATCGATTCTACCAAGCCAGACTTGCTGATCATATCCTGGTTTTTGCCTTTTTTTGCCCCTGCTTATACCTATATCATGAAAAGGCTGAGGAAAACGCGAAAAGTAGTTCTGGCGCATAACGTGTCCGCTCATGAGAAATGGGCTTTGGCCGACTCATTAACCGGATTGGTGTTCAACGCCGCAAATCGCATTGTGGTTCTAAGCAAAGCAAGTTTAAAAGAACTTGACAAGGTGGTTCCACTTCGAACTTCAAGAAAGGCAGTATTAGGATTTCACCCCATTTACACGCATTCCCGACATGCAGACAGAAGCAGAGTTGATCGGGATAATGCCAGAACAATTCTATTCTTTGGTTTGATTAAACCATACAAAGGCCTCGATGTCCTGCTTGCATCCATACCTGAGGCAATTAAGGCAATACCCGACTTAAAGCTGATGGTTGCAGGTGAAGTGTATGGTGACAGCAGCATTTATGATAAACAAATTGATACACTTGGAATAAGGAAAAATGTTGAATGCCGGTTCCGTTATATCAGTGAAGATGAACTTGGAGAGCTGTTTGCCCAGGCCGGATTATGTGTTCTGCCCTATAAAAGTGCTTCTCAAAGCGGAGTGATCGCCACTTCCTACAGCTTTGGAGTTCCTGTCCTGGCTTCGGATGTTGGGGGTTTGGGAGAGTATATTGAGGTTGGCATAACCGGTTATCTGGTTCAGCCTAATTCTCCGCATCAGCTTGCTGAAGCGATCATAAGGCACTTCAGTGAAATGCCTGATATGCAGGATAATATAATTGAGTATTGCCGGCGATTTTCCTGGCAAAACCTTGCAGAATTGATTCTGAAGCCATGAAGATATTGCTGATCAGCTATTACTTTCCACCCTGCGGTGGTGCAGCAGTTCAACGTTGGCTGCGTTTCAGCAGAGCACTGGTAAAACAAGGACACTCGCTAACCGTAATAACTACCCAGGATGGCGATTATCCCTATCGAGATGAAAGTCTGTTGGATAGAATTCCAAGCTCAGTAAAGATCTTGCGCAGCAAACCACTTGGCTTCAGCAAACTATGGATGAAGCTAGGACAGAACCAGCTTCCCTATGGCAGTCTGCAAACTGATAAGCAGGATTCGACAATCAAGAAATTGCTATATTGGCTCAGGCTAAATCTGGTTGTTCCCGATCTCAGGATCGGCTGGAATCCTTCTGCTTTTCGTCTTGCCGAGTATGAGTTGAAACTGGATAGATATGACTATGTGATCACAACTGGACCTCCTCACTCCACCCACCTCATCGGTCTGAAGTTAAAACGGAAATATGGCAATGAGTGGAGAACTGATTTTCGCGATCCGATGTCCGAGATTTATTATCTGAAGCTGAATCCTCCTGCGAGGTTTACTCTTTGGTTGCATCGTTACCTGGAAAGGCAGATCATCAAAACAGCTGATCTGAATTACATTGTAAGCTTCAGTATCGCTACCAAGCTTCCAAAAAGCAAAAAAGTAGTTCTTTATAATGGTTTTGATCCAGATGATTTTATGGGGCTCAGCTATATGCAAAATGATAAATTCAGGATCAAGTTTGCCGGGCAACTAACTGCCGGTCAGAATCCCCAACCCTTGCTGAATGCACTTTCTCAACTACCTGAGCTTGGCCAGCTGGAGTTTTCTTTGATCGGAACCCGGAATTTCCCTGAAGTAGATTTTGAGTGTCGGAGACTACCCTTCCTGCCCCATCGCCAGGCAATGGAGGAACTGGTTCAGGCAGAACTGCTGGTGCTATTGATAAATAACTACGAAGGAAACCAGGGAATGCTGACCACAAAGCTGTTTGAATATATCGGATCAAGAACTCCAGTTCTCTGTCTGGGAGCAGAAGATGGAGAAGCTGCTCAAGTAATAAGAAATTGCCAGGCTGGGGTTATACTAACCGTCGAAACAGAGATTATCGAATATGTCAGGGCTGCCTATCAAGCATGGAAGAATGGCACGTGGGCAAGAAGCTCTGGTGAGGTTACTTCACTGGATGTAAACAACCAGGTTCTGGCTCTTACCAAATCCTTGAGTTCTTTTACTGTTGACTCATCGGAGACTCTTCAATGTGTGGAATAGCAGGAATATATAGCCTGAACGGCAGCCCGATTGATCCTGCTTTGCTGAAAACCATGACTGAAGCCATAAAGCATCGTGGTCCTGATGATGAGGGCTATCTCCTCAGTTCAAATAAAATCAATTCGTATTCAGGCTCAGACACAATAGCTGAGATCAAGAGTAAATATCCTTTGATCGATAGTGCTTTTAGCCAACCGGCAAACTTGGGTCTTGGCTTCCGGCGTTTAAGTATCCTGGAGTTAAGCGAACACGGTCATCAACCGATGTGGGATAGAGATCTGAAACTTGCACTTGTCTTCAACGGTGAGATTTACAACTATCTGGAACTAAGGGAGGAACTTTACAACCTTGGATATCGCTTTTTTAGCCATGCCGACAGTGAAGTGATCCTCAAAGCCTATCATGCATGGGGAGAAAGCTGCGTAACCCGCTTTATTGGTATGTGGGCATTCAGCCTGTGGGACTCGGAAAAGGATATACTCTTTTGCAGCAGAGACCGATATGGAATAAAGCCTTTCTATTATGGGATTAAATCAGGATTCTTATATTGGGGAAGCGAGATAAAACAACTGCTGAAAACTCCCTTGGATAAGGAACTCAATCGGGCAATGATCTGGCGTAGCATGAAGATCAATTCGCTCTTAGTTTATGACGATGAAACCTATTGGAAATCAATACACACTCTAAAACCTGGCCACAATTTGATTGCGATGAAGAATGATATTGAGATAAATAGGTATTACGAACTCGCTCCAGATAGTTTTGAAAGTTCAGACCTATCTTACCCCAAGGCAGTGAGTGAGTATCGTAGACTGTTCTTAGATTCGATAGCCTTGCAGCTTCGCAGCGATGTTCCTGTAGGAGCAAGCCTTTCCGGGGGCATGGATTCATCGGCGATAGTGTGCTCGGCAGTTCGTCATCTGGCAGAGCCTATCAAAACCTTTTCTTCTTATTATCGTGATGCCCCTGAACTCGACGAACGCAAGTGGATTTCCCAAGTAATAAAGGAAACTGGTTGCGAGAGTAACCTGGTAAGTCCTGGTTCCTCAGAAGCAGTGGCCTGGTGGGAGAAAGCCACCTATCTGAATGACCTGCCCATTGCAGCCGGATTTGTTTCGCAATATGCAGTTATGCAGGGGGCCAATAGAAGCGGTATAAAAGTTCTACTCAGCGGACAGGGTTCGGATGAACTTACCGCAGGTTACAAACACGCTTCCTATCGTTATTTTGCGGATCTGGTTAGGAGCATGCAAACTGGTAAGTTGAGCCGCGAGCTGCCCCAATACCTGAAAAAAAGCAGCTCAGGAATAAGCACGCTTGCCAAAATTGGGCTTTCTGCTCTGCTTCCTGAATCTGCACTTTACAAACTTGAATTCAACCTCTATCGTTTTGACCCCTTTCATGCTGAATTTACCAAGCAAGCCAGGCAGGATGCCGGGAACAAGCTGCTGGACAGCATTGTTGATCTCAAGGCATCCCGGTTGTCCAATTTTCTTTATAATATGATGCACAATACCTCCATTCAAACCCTGCTTCACTTCGAGGACAGACTTTCCATGGCGCACAGTGTGGAAAGCAGGGTTCCTTTTTTGGATCATCGTTTGGTGGATTTTGTCTTCACCCTGCCTTCCAAATACAAGATCAAACCGCCTTATACGAAACTGATTCATCGGGAAGCCATGAAAGATCTTATCCCAACTAAAATCTACCGGCGCAAGGATAAAGGAATATTTTCCTCTCCTTTCTATTCTCTATGGATGAAAGGTGACATGGCAGGCTTCATAAGCGATATTCTAGGCAGCCTGGAGTTTCGCCAACGGGGAATCTGGAACCTGCCCAGGATAAGCTATCATTGGCATAACTATCTGTCTGGCAAGAGGACGAATGCTGAAATGCTTTACAACGTGATCGCCCTGGAACTATGGTTTCGCTCGGTAGGAATGTGATATCTGGTTGGGGTAAGGAAGTTACAAAATAATGAGGAAATAAAAAGCAATGACAAGTGAATTAATTGCATGGAGAACCCGATGAAAAACAGCTTCAAATTAGCTATAATAGCGATGATCATGCTCAGCCTGAGCGCTTGTAATTTTTTTAAAAAGCCTGCCGTTGAAAAAATACGCGACCTGCAGGTGGTGTCCATAAGTCCCGATAAAAGCATTTTAAACCTGTCTCTTATAGTCAGCAATCCCAATTGCTACAAGCTTAAAGTGAACAAACTGAACATAGAGCTGCTGAACAAAGACCGAGGCAAGGTGGGAACCGCATCATTGGCAAAGGAAGTCATCATTCCCAAAAACTCCTCTGTAAATCTCGATTTCAAAGTGGAGCTGGACACCCGACCAGTAGTAAAAATGGTCAGCAGCCTTGATCAGACAGTTCAGTTTTACATAATTGGACAAGGCCATGGCAAAGCCTTGGGATTAGGTAAGAACTTCAGTTTCGACGAGCCATACGAACTTGACCTCAAGGATCATTTGCAAAACCTGCTTACCCGATTCAGCGCTCAAGGACAAAGTCTTTTCAAGGTTCAACGCACGAGCGTGGAAAAGATCGGTATCGGTGAAACTGAATTGCACATCAATTTCCTTATCCTGAATCCCTATGGCTTCAGCTTCAATTTCAAAGGATTTCCAGCAGATATTTTTATAAATGACAAACAGGTTGGCAAAGGTAATATCAAGAATCAGCTTGGTTTCACCGAGGATGTTTACTCCAAAGAAGGAGTCATGATCTTTAAGTTAAGTAACCTAAAGTCAATTCTTGGAGCTGTCGGTGGTGCTCTCAAGGGCGAAATTGCCTATACCGTTAAAGGTAAAGTCATGATTGATGCACTTGGAATGGAAGTATCCAGACCGTATGAATATAAAGGCAGCATTCCGGTAAGTCTCTGGGAACTGTTGCTAAACTGACGAAAGATTTGGCTTGACACGAAAAGTGGGATGGTCAATCTGCCAATATCCTTTTATTCTAAGGAGACAAAGATGAAAAAGCTCTTATTTATACTTTTGGCTCTGTTGCCTTTATTCTTGTTCGGTCAGGCTTATACCGACGAAGAAAATGTCCCCGGTGATCCTTTCTTCGAAGAAGAGCCAGTATATCCAGAAACTGCTCAATGGGGAATGGATGGAGTGGTGGGTGCCGTCACGGTTGGCAACGTTACATATTCTCAAGTGCGTATGCAACCTCAGATTAAGCTGGGCAAATTTGGTTTCGGATTGGACATCGATCTCCTAATCGATGCAAATGGAAACATCCGGAAAGAAGACTGGAATGAATGGCAAGACTATGTTAACAAGATTTTTTATATCAGTTATGCCCGTCGCAAGGATCCATTCTATTTCAAAATTGGCAGCATTCCAGATTATGTATTGGGCAATGGTCTTATCTTCGATCATTATTCTAATATGCTGCGTTACCCCAACGAAAAAAATGTGGGTGGATACATAGGAATAAACACTCCATTGTCTGGACTTGGTTTTGAAGCTTACACGCATAACATTCACAAAAACGAAGTTCTTGCGTTTCGGGGTCATTTTAATCCACTTGATTTCACGGATATACCTCTGTTAAAAAACCTCAAATTGGGGGTTAATATGGGTATCGACCGTAATCAATTTGCCAAATATGCCGATTCAGACGGAGACAATATTCCCGATATTTATGATAAATTCCCTCATGATAAAACTATCTGGCTCGATACCGACAATGATGGAATAGCAGATAATTATGACCTGGATCTGAATGGAAATAACTTTATTGACCATCCGGATCTGAATCCCTGGGTGGAACATGAATTTCCCGGTATTGCCGACAATTATCCTAATTATCCTTTCGATACTACTGCCATTTCAGACACTGCCTCGGCATATCCCGATCCCGATAAGGTGCTGGTTTACAGCGCCGACTTGCAGCTACCCCTGATTGATACCGATGCCCTGAATATCACAGCCTATACTGAAATGGCCAAGATAGACGGTTATGGTAGCGGAATGATCTTTCCCGGGTTCAGCAGCAAATTCCTGATTTTCGATGCCAAACTGGAATTCCGTAACTTTGGCAAGGAATTCCTGCCCGGTTACTTCGACCGTCTTTACGAAGAACAGCGTTCCCAGATGAAATATACTGAATTCGACAGCCAGGGACGGCACAACTGGTCTCTCGTGACCAAGGAATCGACTCTACCAACCATTGATTCATCCTTGGGTTGGTTCGGATATGTGCGGGCAAATATTTATGATTTGCTTTTCTTCAAATTGGCTTATCAGGATATGTATGGCCAGAACAACTTTCTGGGGAAATCTCTCTGGAGTAGCATCACGGTTAATCCCACATCCATTCCCAAACTGAAGGAAGCTACCCTTTATTACTCGCAAACCAATGTAAATTACATAAATTTCCGTTATCCGCGCAATGAAAATGCCCATGTCCTGGGCAGATTGGTTTATGCACTTTCGGATAATACTAATCTGGTTGGTCGTTATAATGAATACTACAACGACCTTAACGAAGACGGAAAAATAAAAGGCAAGGACGAAATTCTGGAAGTCCTCACCTTTGGTGTAGAATTTACTTTTTAAAAGCTTAATTCTATTCGAGAATCGTCAGCTTTTTAGTTACGCTGTGGTGGCCGGAAGTCAAGCGCAGAAGATAGATTCCTGCAGGGACTTTTTTGTTACCCTCGATTAATCCGTTCCAGCTTATCTGCAAAGCTCCCTTTTCATCAGGCTTGGCGGTTGCTGTTTTACTAATCAACTGACCTTTTAGGTTATAAACTTCCAGAACGCCGGTTTGGAGAGGAAGGTTTTTCAGCTCAATGATCACTGGTTGAGAGCCTGTTTTCCAGGGGTTGGGAAAACAGTTGATCATCGTATTTGGAGTGATTCCCGAAACCAGATCCGAATTTGCCACAGCCGGACTGTATGAATAAGTAGCTGTCACCCCATTGGGATTGGTTACCACAAATATTACCCTGGCTGCAAGATTCGCAAAGGGACTGAAGTCTATTTGGTTTACGGCTTGCCCCGGTATTACTTCTGTACAGGTTCCCGCAGAATCAAAAAGCAAGACAGACACATAAAGCGGGCTGGAACTCTGAACGCTGAAACTGATTGGCAATTCGGGATTGGCATAACTAAGGTAATCGGCCGCATAGGCATTTACGGTGAGATTCGTCCCAATCGGGTTGGCATTCATGCTGGTGGAATAGAAAACCGGCAGATTTAGCTGCTCGTAGTTGTAAAGGCCATACCCGGGCTGAGGTTCGTCAAGGGCATTAGCCAGAGTCCAGTCCCTAAGAAGATCGCTTAGCGAAAGTTCTGGGTAGAAAAGTGCCAATTGGGTTTCCAGAGAGTTTATGCCGTTATCCTGATCGGCTATTAGTGCACTGATCAAGCCTGTGTCATCATAGTGTTCCTGCAAGTAAGTAAAAAACAACATCACTTTAACGTAGTCCGCATAAGCCTGATTCCAGACAGTGAGATTGTTATCAGGATTGGAATTGAACCCGCTGATAGGATCAGGTAATCCATAAGCAACCATGGCAAGCTCGGCACATCCCTCATCAATCCAGGCTTGTTCATTGGCATCCTGTCCCCAGTGGATCAGGTGTTCCAGTTCATGTGCCAGCACTGAAAGCCGGATGGGAGCAACTGGATCCAATGGATAACAGGTCATATAGATCATCTCGCATTCGTTACTGTGACCGGGAGGATTCATCTGCTGCGCTTCAGCTTCGGTAACCTGGTTGTATGAACTGAAGTAGCCATCGAAACTCGTTCCTTGAAAAGATCCTAAAGCAGAATAAAAAACGATCAGCTTGGGATCATTGTCAAGCTCATCGGGAATTGGACCAAACAGGGCGGTATCCATTTCGATGGCTCCCTGAGCGGGATTATTGGGAGTATTGTCTTCCAAACGAACCATAATTGTATCAAGATCAGACTGGTCTATATGCAGGTTCCATTCGCTGTCTGCCACAAAAATATAGCTGTGTTCGCCCACGGCGCGACAGGTTGCAGGGGTTTGAATCCAGGAAGGGGGCATCACGGAAAGGTTCCAGCGCCAAAAGGTTTTGGTGTCGCCCACATTGTAGTTGCGGGTATCGCGGCTTTGCTTTAACTGTTGATGCTGGGGAGAATTGCGAAAGGCTGCAGCCTGCATAGAAAGGTCTTTTTGCAGCTCCGGCCAGCTCGAAAAGCCAAACAAGGCACTGCTGAAAAGCAGGATGATAAAGATGCGAAGCAGTTTCATAAGATATCCTTTATTAATTACTATATTAGACCTTGAGATAATGACAGGATAAACGATATCCCCCCGCTTGCAAATACCGGTTGTTTGCTGAAAGGAGGTATTCACAGCCCGGTTCAGGCTTTTCGTTTTTTTCTATTTGAATCAAAGGGCAGTCATACCGCTATCATACCACATGATCATGTAGTATGATAGCGGTATGATAGCCTTGATATGGCAATAGTCTTACCTGAATGTTTGATTCTATTTTACGAGCATTAGCTTCCGAATAGCAGATCCGGATTTTCCACTGATGCGCAGAAGATAGATTCCGCTGGAGATGTGATCATCCCTATCGTCCAGCCCCCGCCAAATCACAGTATGCGTTCCGGACTTATGATCTTCATTCGTTAAAGTGGACACGTGCTGTCCCTTGAGATTAAATACCTCGATCCGGATTCTTTGAGGGGTGGGAACAGAGTATGATATAGTAGTGGAAGGATTGAAGGGATTGGGATAGCAGGACAATATTGAAAGGCCTGGCAGAATCGGTGCAGCGCAATCTTCAATACCTACAGGTTCATGGAAGATGCCATTCAGGACATGGTAAACTAATGCTTCTGCTGAGTTATAGTGCATATTGTAGAGAGGATAACTGAGGCAAATTACCTGCCCTGCCCCATAGCTGCGGTGAATGCCCACTCCCAAGCCGTTTAAAATGCCTTGATTGCTGGTATTTGCATAATCGGAACCGTAGGAATAAATGATCTCATCCGGATTTACCGGGATAAATCCTTCCACGCTGAAGATATGTCCCTGCCAGCTGGCGATGGTCTTCAGGCTATCAACTTGTAACTGAGGATACTCTTGGTATTGGGGTATGGCATACTTAAAACGGGCAGCGGAACTATATCTGACCTCCGCTATTCCCAGCACATCATACATAAAGCTTTCCGGCTGATAGAAAGCCGGATATCCGGCATTAAGTTCAAAAGCCTTGCTGGGAAAGTAGAGATTGAAAAACACCTTGCCACCCAGGTAAATATACTGGCGAAGCACATCCCGAATCTCATGGGCATACATGAAATCGGCGTTATCATTTCCATGCCAGAGTATGGATGAATAGACTCCGATATCAGCCAGACGCAAAGTTCCGGTATATTCTTCCAAATCAAGGATGTGAACGGTTTCAAAGCTCTGCAGCAAGTTTTCATAAAACTCGTCGACAGCCTCGCCGGTGGGTTGAAAAGGCGTTGTCCCGCTGAGATTTTTTGTTTCATCTATCACGTATATTCCCCTGTCCAGGGATACTTTACGACTACTGATGACCTCAGAAAACTGGCTCTGATGGCCCAGAGAATCAATAGCCTTTACACGATAATAGTAATACTCCTCGGTTGATGAAACTTCCTCATCGGAGAAAATATGCTGTGGCGCAAGGGTTGTCCCCACCAGTTCCAAACTTCCCTCAGTCCCCAGACTTCGGTAAACATCATAGGAATAGATGTCCAGCTCTGAATTGGGCTGCCATGCTATATTTATCGAGCTGGTGTCTGGTGAATCGAAAAGAGCCTGAGGAGGCCGGGGAATAAGTAATGGAGTCCCATTAGCAAAGGTAAGCGCACTTAATATGCCCAAGTCGTTGAGGCAGCCAACTCCAATAAGGTATTCCTGATTCTCCGTTAATCCTTCTATCATGCAAGACAATTCCGTGCCGCTATAGCTCAGAACCATGGCTTCAGGTTGCAGTCCATAGAACACTTGGTAACTCGCTACAGAGGGATCAGTTGACGCTTCCCAGTTTACCCGGAGCGAGTTTCCGGATCCGGAGTCACTTACTGATACAGATTCTACCGGTTGGGATTGATTTGCAAAGACCACAGCTGTAGCAAGGGCTGCCTTCAGGATTCCAGTTGCATAAGTAAAATCCAGATGATCGATTGTGTCTTGCGCAGAATGCAAATAGGGGCTTAAATAGCGTTCGATAATCAAGATAGCGTTAAATCCATGTTGGGCAAAAATATAGCTATCTGATCCATAGTCTATGGGGCAGCTCAGGGCTTGGAAATCGCCATACTGGTTTGAAATCCGGATAGCCTCAGCGCAATATTGCTCACTACCGTCATAAGGGACAACATAGAATTCGGATGATTGGGGGGTGTTTGAACCCAGCATATCAAAACAAATCATTACTTTAATGTCCTGGTTCTCGGCAATGGCATAGTTGCAATATGTCTCAGATCCGCTTGCCCAGAATTCCTCTTCACTAAAGGCAATGAACCTGATGCTACAGCGGGGCTGAAACCCACTGGTCTTCAGGACTCTTGCCATTTCCAGCAACCCAGCCACGCCACTGGCATTATCATCTGCGCCCGGAGCAAAGACCATATTGTCCGAATCTAGCGATTGCGAATCATAATGAGCCCCGACGATGATGTATGTTTCAGGAAACTCGGAACCGGTTATTGTTGCGATAACATTGTTTTGAGGGTAGTTTGTATGCTGATATGACTGCATCCAGGTATTGGAAAAGCCGCAGTTCACAAATTGATCATAAATCCATTCTGCCACCTCAGTATGATTCGCTGCCCGGGCATAGCGAGTCTGATAGTTTTGTAGATGCTGAACCTTCGTCATCAACGTATCTCCGGAAATCATAGCCTGGAGATTTGCAATTTCAGTGCATGACACAGGTGCTATTGCCAGGAGGAAACCAGCAGTGAAAACACATAGTAGAACAAGGCTGATGCTTTTCATTATTTATCTCCTTTAATCTGGTCTGTTCAGGATATCGACAATAAGGCAGCTATCAATCGGGATTCCCAATCGCATAATACAAGATAGTTATATTTTCGCAAAATGCAACAAAATGTATAAAGCTTATTTGCACATCATATCACCATTTGTCAATTCAGGGTTTTTATGCTTGTGATATTACGATTTATGTTAACCATTTAAAATGATATTCATTTACAAGTATGGATGAGAGTTAATATGTATATTAAAGAAACACTGCCAGGCTAATTTCTACTTGACACTGCGCTGCCTTACCAGAAATTGTTACGAGATACTAACTATAAGGTGAACAATGGAATACGCAGATTACAAGAAAGCCACTAACGAAATGATAGAGCAAATCTCCGAAATACGGAGGTTACTTTGATCCGGAACCCAAACTGAAACACGCTTCCGAACTGGAAGCAACGATGAATGAGCCTGGGTTTTGGAATGATCAGCAGACCGCAAAAAAGATCAGTAAACAACTTTCCCAGATTCGCGAGGAACTTAGCCATATCAACAAACTGGACGAGGTGAAGGGCGAACTGGAAACCTATCAACTGCTACTGGATGAGGATTTCAATCAAGCCTTGTTTGATGAGGCGGTAAGTGAGCTGCCTACTATTCAAAGTTTTATCGAAAAAGCCGAGATAGAATGCTATCTGAATGATAAATACGACCACAACGATGCCTTGTTTACCATTCATGCCGGTGCAGGCGGAACGGAAGCCCAGGACTGGGCGGAAATGCTGCTGAGGATGTATTCCCGCTGGGCTGAGAACAATAAATTCAGCTTCACGATAATTGACTATCTGGCTGGAGAAGAAGCCGGCCTGAAAAGCGTAAGCATCGAAATTGGCGGTAACTATGCCTATGGCTTACTGAAAAGCGAGATCGGTATCCACCGTTTAGTGCGCATAAGTCCTTTCAACGCCCAGGGCAAACGGCAAACCTCCTTTGCCTCGGTATTCGTTTATCCCGAATTTGATGACGATATTGAAATAGAAATCGACCCCAAAGATTTGAAAGTAGATACCTATCGCAGCAGCGGAGCTGGCGGACAACATGTAAACACCACAGATTCCGCTGTCCGAATCACGCATTTACCAACGAACATAGTGGTTAGCTGCCAGAATGAACGCAGTCAGATCCAGAATCGCGAAAAGGCCATGACCATCCTGAAAAGCCGCTTGTACCAATACTACGAGGATCAACGAGAAAAAGAAAAGAAGAACATCGAAAGCAGCAAAACCGAGATCGGCTGGGGTAACCAGATCAGGTCTTACGTTTTTCAGCCTTACCAGATGGTGAAAGACCTGCGCACTAATTATGAAAGCGGGCAGGTGAACAAGGTTATGGACGGAGACCTGGATGGCTTCATCTATGCCTGGCTGAAATATGCCGCCGGCTTGAGGATAAATGGCTAAGCAGAACTACCACGAACTGCTGAAACAGCTCGACCTGAGCAAAATTCCAAGCCATATCGGTATTATTATGGATGGCAACGGACGCTGGGCAAAACAGCGTAACCGGCCACACCTGTTTGGTCATAAGGCTGGGGCAAAGGCTCTGCGCCAGGTGGTGGAACTGGGTGTGGAGATCAAGCTGGAATACCTTACTTTTTACGCTTTTTCCACAGAGAATTGGAACCGCCCCCAAGATGAAGTGAATGGCCTTCTGCGTCTTCTGAAGGAACGCTTGAAAAAACAGATCCCGGAAATGATGGAACAGAATATCTATGCGCAGTTTATTGGAACCACGGTTGGTCTTGATCCAGACTACTGGAAAGAGGTGAGCAAAACCGTGGAAGCAACCCATCAAAACACGGGGATGGTAGTGAATTTTGCCTTTAATTACGGTGGTCGCCTGGAGATCATTGATGGCTTTAAGAAACTTCTTTCCGAAGATCCCCACGCGCTGGACAACCTAAGCCCTGATAACTTTGGTAGATTCCTTTATACAGCGGGTCAGCCTGATCCAGATTTAATTATCCGCACCAGCGGTGAATACCGTCTTTCAAATTTCCTGTTGTGGCAATCCGCCTATTCCGAGATTTATATCACAGATGTCCTATGGCCAGATTTTGATAAAATTGAGCTGATAAAAGCCTTGCAAGATTATGCCGGAAGGCAACGCCGTTTTGGTGGCAGATAAAATGAAAGAGCTGTACTCCCGCCTTTTGTATGCAGTCCTGCTAATCCCCTTGGCACTTTTTGCCATTAGTTATGGCGGTTGGCCACTTATTATTGCCTTTTTCAGTGTTGCATCGTTGGGATTCTATGAATACCTCAGAATGATGCAAAACCGGCAGATATCCATCCATCCAAGGTGGATTACTATCAATAGCCTGGTATATCTGCTGTTGGTTCTGTTGCAAGGATTTGAACTGCTTGTCCTTTGGGCGGTTTTGTTTGTCGTTTTACTGGAAGCCTTGCTTACCTGGGATCAGGAAAAGGCAGTCCCAAAGATCTTTGCCATTTTGTTTGGCGTATTCTACACAGCTTTACTGCCTGCCTTAACAGCGAGAATTGGCTTGGAAAATCCTGATAAGAAAATTTTACTTGCCTTAATTCTGATGATTTGGATAGTGGATTCTATTGCCTATTTTATAGGCATGAAGTTTGGTAAGAATCGCAATATCACTACAGTAAGCCCGCGCAAATCTGCTGAAGGCTTTGTTGCCGGGGTTCTTGCTCCGTGGATTATTGTGATTATATTATTGGTAAGCCGGTGGCAGGTGATGCCCCTGTCGCATCTATTGCTGATCGCTCCCGCAGCGGGAATCTTCGGTCAGCTTGGCGACCTTGTGGAATCCATGCTAAAAAGGTATTGTAACGTAAAAGACAGCTCTAATCTGATCCCCGGTCACGGGGGTATTTTGGACAGAACAGACAGCATCCTGCTTGCAGGATCGTTCTTATATTGTGCATTGGTATTTTTACTAAAAGTGAGGTAATCATGATCAAGAAAACCCTAACCCTGATTGTCCTGATGGTTGCGATGTCAGCCATGTTCGCTCAGGCAGCCAACCTATTCTTTTCGGAGTATGTGGAAGGCGCCAGCAATAACAAAGCAATTGAGATCTTCAACGGGACCGGCGATCCAGTCGATCTTTCCGGCTACACCGTTAAACTTGGCTCCAATGGCGGAACCTGGAGCACCACCAATATCCTGAATATGACCGGCATTCTGGATGACGGCGAAGTTTATGTGATCGCCAACTCAGCTGCCAGCGCTGCCATTCTGGCTGTTTCAGACGTAACCTCCACAGTTACCTATTTTAATGGTGATGATGCCCTTGGTCTGTTTCAGGGAGATACCCTGATCGATGCAATAGGCACTTACCTTGAAGATCCGGGAACTGCCTGGCCGGTAGCTGGAACTGACGCAGCCACCTTGAACCACACCCTTATCCGCAAACCGACTGTAACCCAAGGTAACACCAGCTGGGTTGCCAGTGCAGGAACCACAATCGATAACTCCGAATGGATCGTTCAACCTCAGGATTACATCACCGATCTGGGAACCCACACCTTCAATCCCGGAGCCCAGCAAGCTGCTTCTCCCACCTTTGATCCGCCTGCGGGAGTTTATAGCTCTGCTATCAATGTTACTTTGGCTACCACCACGGCTAACGGGGTGATCCGCTATACAACCGATGGCAGTGAGCCCAGTGCAACTTCCACTCAATATAGTGCCCCGATTGCTGTATCTTCTACCACGACCATCAAAGCCAAAACTTTTGCTACGGGTATGGATCCCTCATATACTTCTACTGCTACATACACCTTCCCCGTAATGATCAGCAATATTGCCGCCTTGAGGGCTGCTGCAGCAGATGGGACAACTGTATACCACCTCTCCAATGAAGTTATTCTGACTATGCAACAAGCCTGGCGTCATCAAAAATTCATCCAGGATGCCACAGGCGCAATTCTGATCGACGATTATCCCGGGATCATCACTACAATCTACAATATTGGTGATGGCATCACAGGCATCACAGGTACCCTTAGCCGCTATACCACTGGCATGCTGCAATTCTGGCCTACTTTGAACTCACCGGCAGCTTCTTCAACGGGTAACGTGCTGGTTCCACAAACGGTTACCATTGCAGATATCAATGCTAATATCGAGATGTATCAGTCACGACTGGTGAGAATCAATAATGTTCACTATGAAAGCGCTACCGGCGACTATGCCGCTCAAACAAGTTACAACGTTCTGGACAACACCGGCACAATCGTGATGCGCACTCAGTTCAGCGATGCAGATTATGTGGTAAACCCCACTCCTATGCATACCGGCAATTTCAACATGTATTGCATCGTTACCCAATACAACACCACAAATCAGGTTACTCCCCGCATGCTTAGTGACTTCAATCCGCCCGTATCCAATGAAGATGATGTCTTAACCCCTGCCGGAATAACCCTGCATGGCAATTATCCAAATCCGTTCAATCCCGAAACAACCATCAGTTTCAGCATGGACAAAGCAGCACCTGCCCAGGTTATTATATATAACCAAAAGGGACAGGCCGTCCGTACCATCGACGTCCCTCTGGCTGAAAAAGGCACTTCCAACTTAGTATGGAATGGCAAGGATGACAGCGGTCTTAGCGTTGCCAGCGGGATTTACTATTTCCGTTTAAAATCAGGAGCCTACAGCAGCACCAAGAAAATGGTTCTGATGAAGTAGTGATCAAGATCTTTTGAGTCACCTGTTCTGCCTGCTGGCAATTTTGATATGGAGCAGCCTGGAGATCACGGGAAAGCTTGTGGGAGCAGGGATAACGCCCTTTGCTCTCACTGCCTGGAGATTCGTGATCGGTGGCCTGGCGCTCTTGCCCTTTGCCATCCGGCAAGCTGGTAAGAACAATATTCATATAACTAAAAGCAGCATATTGCGCATCAGTAGTTTGGGAATCCTGAACGTGTGTGTCAGTATGCTGCTTTTACAATTATCCATCTTTTATGGAAAGGCATCCCTCTCGGCAGTGATAGTCAGCATGAATCCCCTGTTCGTAAGCATTTTTGCCCTGTTGCTGATCAATGAAAAGATCAGTCGTCAGCAGTTGCTCAGTTTGGGCTTGGGGTTTGCCGGGTTGATGATCATCATCTTGTCCGAAAGCGAGCTAAAAACTTCCTCATATCGTAATCTGCCTATGGGAATTGTCTTTGCCGTCCTTGCCTCGATAATTTTCGGGCTTTATACTGTGCTTACCAAATCCGCTGTGATGCGCTATGGTAACATGCTCACCAATAGCGTTTCTTTTCTCAGCGGGGGGATAATCCTGCTGGGTATGAGCATAATCTTTGGCTGGCAGCCTCTGTTCAGCCTTAATGTCAATAACCTGGCTTTCATTGGCTATCTGGGTTTGGTGATCACCGGTCTGGCGTATCTGCTCTATTTTGAAGGCATGAAAAAAATCAGTGCAGCCAAGGCATCGGGTTTTTTCTTTCTTAAGCCTGCTCTGGCTTCGATCCTTGCCTATCTGATCTTGAAGGAAACTCTTACCCCGGGTCAAATAGCCGGGATTATTCTGGTGATCGTCAGTCTGAATCGTGCCTTGATAGAGCGCATATTCAGGTTTGTTCGTTTGGGATAGGCGCTTGGATAATATGACCTTATTTTTAAGCGCTGTTAGCCATCTGAGCTGTAGGACTTGCTCCCAATGTGGGTGCAATAAGCGTGAAATAAGGGTGCGACCCTTAATTCACCCTCATTGCTTCCATGTTTCCAGCATTGCAGGATAAGCAGTCATTTCCGGGAAACAAATGAATGAGATAAACCTGAAACGTAACATAGCCTATTCCACCGGCAGCCAGGTGATCACCATGGCAGCGTCCTTTGTGGTTAATTGGTTCTTGGCTCGTTACCTGGGACCGGAGCTGCGTGGACAATATGTATATCTTATTACTCTAAATGCAGTAGTATGGATGCTGCTTGACTTGGGGATATCCAAAAGCCTGATGTTTTGCTTGCAGCATGACAAAGCCGATCCCAACAAGATCTACAGCTATACGCTGGTTTTCTATGCTTTCAGTTTGCTTCTGTCCATGGGGGTGTTCTATTTGTTTGGCGATCTCATTCTGGGGCAACAGGGTTACCGCTATCCCCGCTCTGTGCTTATGGCTCTGGCGGTTTATATAGTTTCATTTCAGCTGTTTACCCGGCAGAAGTTCATTTTTATGGGGATAAATAAAATCCGGGACTACGCCATCCTGAATTTGCTGCCTACGCTTGCCTTTATGGTTGTGCTGCTGCCTGCTTTTTGGTTCTTTCCCGAAAGCAAGAAGATGCAAAACAGCTATCTGCTTAATGTAGCGGTGATTACCAGTGTAGTTCTGATCTATCACTTCCGGATGGCAAAGCAGCTTTCCTTCCGGTTCATTTGGGATAAAGTGCTTATCTTCAGGGCTTACAGCCTGGGTTTCAAGGCATTTTTATCCGAATACATGATCATCCTGATGACCCGTAGCGACATCATTATCCTGAAAAATCTGGGAAGCTTTGCCCAGCTTGGTATCTATACCCTGGCGATAAACTTCCTCGATATGATCAATATCATGTCCGGCATGATCGGGGTGGTTCTGCTGAATAAATTCTCAGCTCTCAAGGATGATTCTACCTCGCTGGTTATCCTGCGTAAGATATTCATAATCATGCTGTTGTTTGATCTTGTCTGCATCACTGGAATGGCGGTGATCGGACTTCCGGTGATCAAATTGCTCTACGGTGCGCAGTATCAGGATTCCTGGCGTGCCTTCATGTTTCTGATCCCTGCTATTTTGGGTTTAACAATGGGTGGGCTTTTTAATACTTTCCTGTGGAGCAAGGGATTTCCTATCTTTACGATTATCGCTCCCGCCATGGTTACCGGGATAAAGGTGATCTTGGCTTACGTCCTGATTCCGAGTTTCGGCATTTTCGGAGCGGCTATCAGTTCCTCTTTGGCATATCCGCTTTGGTTGGCCCTGCTAATGATCTGGTATTTCGGAAAGCACAGAGATCAGTCTCCGACAAGCTTGCTTTTTCGCAAAGAAGACCTTGTGCAGACTAAGGATATGGTTTGGGAACTTATTAATAGAGTGAAAGGAAACGGCACGATATGAAAGTGCTTTTCATTAACCGTAGTTTCCCAAATCCTGTTGAGCCAAACAGGGGAAACTTCGTGCTGAAGAACATCTGTGCCTATCCTACAGATATTGAGGTAACGGTTATTGCGCCAGTTCCCTATGGGCTGTCCTTTCGTAGAAGTAAAACAAAAGAGGATGTTCCTCTGGAAGAGACTGTATCTTGCGGAGAACGCAGGATCAGAGTTCTGCATCCGCGGTTTTTACTTTTTCCAAGAAACATCCTGCGAATCCTGGTTCCTTACCTGGAATATTGGCTGATCAGAAACATGGTAAAGAGATTGGTGCAAGATTGGAAAGCTGATCTAATCCATGCAAATTTCGCTTCACCAGATGGGATTGCAGCTGCAAGGTTAAGCAAGGAATTAAATATCCCTTTGGTTATTACTGAGCACCAGGCAGCTCTTGACCGTTTTTTAAAGATTGGTTATTTGAACCGGCAAATGCTGGCTGCTTACCACAAAGCAAATAAAGTGATCTGTGTATCCGAACACACCCTTAATATCATCATGAAGGCAGATCCCGGTTTGAGAAACCTGGTTGTAATACCCAATGGAGTGGATTTTAGTCGCTTTAAGCTGCGAGAACCCTCGAAGCAACTCAAGAAATTGATCTACATCGGTTATCTTATCCCTCATAAAGGAGTTCAGGTGCTTATCAAAGCTCTGGCACTGCTGAAAAAGGAAGGGATTATTCTTTTTCTTACCGTTGTCGGTGATGGTTATTATAAAGGCGAGTTGCATAGGCTTTGTGAAAGCCTTAAACTAAACGAACAGGTGACTTTTACAGGCGAAAAGAACCCAAGCCAGGTAGCTGAACTGCTTGGTGAGCATGATGCCATGGTGCATCCCAGCTTTATGGAAAGTTTTGGTATTGTAATGGTGGAAGCCCTGGCCAGTGGTTTGCCTGTGCTAAGCACCTTTAATGGGGGAGCAGAAGGAATCCTGAGTCCTGAAACTGGTATTCTGCTAAAGCCCAATGACTCTGCGGCAATTGCTGAAGGGATTAAGGAACTTATCAAACGGTGGGACTGCTACGATCCAGCAATACTACGGAATTATGCACAGCAAAGGTTCTCTCTTTCAGAAGTGGCCATGCAAACAGTGGCTGTTTATAAAGAGGTTTTATGAAGGCTTTGGTTTATCATCTAAGCACCGTTCATATCCGTCAGGATGTGCGTGTTTTTTACAAAGAATGTGTTTCGCTGGCTATTTCAGGCTACAGGACACATCTTATCGTAGCGGATGGCCAAGGTGATCAAATAAAAGACGGAGTGGTTATCCATGACCTTGGAAAACCCAACAGCCGACTGCTGAGAATCCTGCTTTCGCCCTTGAAACTATACTTTATGGCCATCGAGGCGAAAGCTGACATATACCATTTTCATGATCCTGAGCTTTTACCTGTGGGTTTACTGCTTTCAGTGTTCACTAAAGCCAGAGTAATATATGATGCCCACGAAAGCTACCCAGATAAAATGCTGCATAAAGACTACCTGCCACTTCGATTACGAAAAATATTCTCGGCCGGAATGAGACTCCTCGAAAACTTTGTAGCAAAAAGGATGGATGCGGTTGTTACCGTTGTGGAAAGCCATCAAATGCGATTCCAAAAGCTTAACAAGCGGGTTGCGCTAATCCGCAACTATCCTTTACTGAGCGAGTGGAGAGACATCCTGATGCAAGATACTCCCAGAGAGGAAAAATCCCTTTGTTACGTCGGTAGTATTACCAAGGCAAGAGGGATCAACGTTTTGCTGGACGCCATTAGCAATCTGGATGTCACTTTGCATCTTGCCGGTTCCTTCGATCCAGATTCCTATCACGAGGAACTGATAAGCATTCCCGGCTGGAAAAAAGTGATCTACCATGGTTTTCTCGGGAGGGCAGAAGCTACCAGACTCATGGGCTCGTGCCAGATTGGTGTAATGCTGTTACAGCCTGAGCCAAACTATATCAATAGCCTGGCTACCAAGTTCTTTGAATATCTGGCAGCAGGATGTGCCGTGCTTGTATCAAATTTTGACGTTTACCGCTCTCTGGTAGAAAGCACAAAATGCGGTCTTTGCGTTAATCCCCTTGATCCGGATGAAGTAAAAAACGCAATTAAAACCATGTTGAATCCGGATACGCAGCTTGTCGAAATGGGCAAACGAGGCAAACAGCTGATTCAGGAACGCTTCAACTGGCACACGGAAGAGCAGGATTTGATTGAGCTCTACGAAGAATTAACAAAGGATTTTACTTAATGCAAACAGCGATGTTGATCATGTTCTGGTTATCCTGGAGCCTATTTGCCTATCATATTTTTGGTTATGGATTGCTGCTGTTTATTTTGAACAAGCTGATTCCACGGAGACCTGGGAAACCTGTTACACAAGCGGAATTCCCCAAAATTACGGTTCTTTGTCCTGCCTATAATGAAGAAAAGTTCATCGAGGATAAGCTGAGATCTTTCCTGGAACTTGATTATCCGGTTGATCTGATTAACATGGTAGTGATATCTGACGATTCTACTGATGCCACAAACCAAATTGTGGAAAAATACACTGATAGGAACATAAGCCTGGTTATCCAAAAACCGCGCGCCGGCAAGCAAAGTGCTCATAACTTGGTGCTGCCGATGCTCGATTGTGACTATGTGCTATCCACCGACGCAAATTCAATTTTTGACCCAGCAGCGGTGCGGCTTTTGGTTCAGAAAATGCAGTCCGATGACAGATTGGGTTTGGTTTCAGGTGAGCTTCGCTTGTTAAACAAAGACGGAAAAAGCTCAGGAGAAGGTCTTTATTGGCGTTACGAAAGTTTCCTGAAGGAGATGGACTATCGATGGAAAAGCCTGATTGGTGCCAATGGCTCACTTTATCTGATCAAGCGTGAATTGTTTGGACTTATAGATCCCCAGAGCCTGGATGATTTTGAGCGGACCTTACAAGTGATGAAACAAGGTTATCTGGCAGCTTATGAACCCCAGGCAAGAGTGAGTGAAGAAGAAACTGTGAAAGCGAGCCAGGAGATTTCCCGAAAGATCAGAATAATCTCACGTGAGTGGTATGCCATGCACCGTAACCTGGAGCTTCTCAATCCGATCCGATTTCCGGCAATTAGCTTTATGCTTATTTCACACAAGCTTCTTCGCTGGCTTTTCTTCGTTTTTGTATTGACAGGATTGATCAGTGCAGCGTTTTTAACCCATATTTGGTTTTATCGCTGGGTTTTTTATGCCCAGATTGTTGTTTACCTATTGGGAACCCTGGGACTGATCGCCCAAAGCAAAGACAAGCGTGTCCCCTTTACAGGCTTGCCAGGCTATTTCATCGCAATGCTTTGGTCTTCCGCAGTGGCTTTCAAAAATTTTCTTGTGAACAAGCATTACGGTATGTGGAAACCCATCCGTTAATTAAAGGAATTAGTATGAACATTCTGATCACAGGCAGTAACGGTTTCGTCGGTTCGAAACTGATGTGGGAATTGGAATCTGAAGGACACAAAGTAATTGGTATTGATCTTAGCGATAAGTGCGATGCCATTCCTCATCCTGAAACCTGTTCCGGAGATATCAGGATTCTGGAAGATCTCAATAGAATAGCTGCGAAGTTTGAGCAAAAATACCATGCACCGATAGAAACAATAATTCACTGCGCTGCATCAAAACATGATTTTGGCATTTCCCGGGGTGAGTATTTCAGCCACAACAAATATGGAACCAGGAGCCTGCTATCATTTTCGGAACAGAAGAACATCAATAAACTGATCTATATTAGCACAGTAAGTGTTTTTGGACACCCAGAAGGTAAAGCAGATGAGGATTCTCCTTACGCACCTGACCATCCTTATGGTGAATCTAAACTGGCGGGTGAGATATTGAGCAAGGACTGGCAAGCAAAAGACCCACAAAGGGCTTTGATTGTACTCAGACCTACCGTTATCTATGGTCCACATAACTATGCAAACGTATACAACCTGATAAATATGCTTCATAAAAGACCCTACCTGACTATAGGAGAAGGCAATCATGTTAAAAGCATTGTATCCCTGAACACGGTAATTGATATGATCCGGTTTGTATTAGAACGTCTGAAACCAGGCTATGAACACTTTAACTGCGTTGATGAACCATACATCACTCTGCATGAACTAATGAGGATAATCACGCAAACTCAGGGATTTTCGATGCCCAGGATCAAGTTACCACTACAATTGGCTATAGCGATCGGAAAAGTCTTTGATGTCCCCTCTAAACTATTGGGGATCGACTTGCCGGTTAATAGCGATAGAATGAAGAAATTTGGTACTGCGACTTACTTCACTGCGGAAAAGATCCGAAAAGCAGGTTATGTTCAAGAGGATAGAATTGAAAACAGCATTAGCGAAATGTGCCTTTGGTATCTATCAACTATCAAGAAGAACAGGAGCAAAAGATGAACAAGAAGATCAGACTTGGGATAATCGGCTGTGGTCGTATCTCGAAGAATCATTTTGAAGCAGTTACGCAGATTCCGGAAGCGGAGTTTGTGGCAGCGGCAGACATTGTTCCCGAAAAACTGAAGCATGTTCAGGAGCAGTATGGGATAAACAAAACCTATGTAAACTACCAGGAAATGCTTGAGAAAGAGCAGCTTGATATAGTTTCAATATGTTCTCCAAGTGGGATGCATCCTCAAATGGGAATAGATGTGGCGAGTCACAAGATACATGTGCTGACCGAAAAACCCATGGGGACAAGTATCGAATCTGCCGACCGACTGATACATGCCTGTGATCAAAATGGGGTTCAGCTTTTCGTAGTTAAGCAGAATCGTCTCAATTCCACGATGCAACTCCTAAAAAAAGCAGTCGATAAAAACCGCTTCGGACGCATTTATCTGGCCCAGTCTAATGTTTTCTGGCAACGTCCCCAAAGCTATTATGATGCAGAAAAATGGCGTGGAACCTGGGAATTTGACGGGGGAGCGTTCATGAATCAAGCCAGCCATTACGTTGATGCCATATATTGGCTACTGGGAAATGTAGATAGCGTTATGGCTTATACTGCTACCATGTCGCGCCGGATTGAAGCAGAAGATACTGGATGTGCAATTCTTCATTTTCGCAATGGCATAGTAGCCACTCTTAACGTAACCATGCTAACCTATCCCAAAAATTTCGAAGGTTCAATCACGATCATCGGTGAAAAAGGCACGGTAAAAGTCGGTGGAGTGGCTGTGAACAAGATCGAAAAATGGGAATTTGAAGATTACGATGATGACGACCGCATCGCTCAGGATGCCAATTACCAACCTCCAAATGTTTATGGCTTTGGTCACAACCCCTACTATCGCAACGTAATTGATGTCCTTTTACAAAGAGCAGTCCCAGCTACTGACGGTCGGGATGGTCGTAAATCTGTGGAGATTATACAAGCAATATACCGCTCAGCCAAAACTGGTAAAAGAATCTCTCTCCCCCTATAGCTGAACCAGATTAACCAACCCCAATCATACCACTATCATACCACTATCATACCGGTTGCCCATGTGGTATGTAAGCTATAGGTAGGGATTATTAATAGCAGTTTCAGAACTCCTCCTCGGGGGAGCTTAGGTAACCCCGTATTATCATGATTATTAAACCTATCTTGCAGCGATTAAGTCTATCTTTCCTCATTCTGCGATTGACAAATAGACTATCCCGGTAATTCTGGCCAACCAATGGAAAATATTGCAGTATTCAGTGTTTATGAGGTTACCCGACATTTACGTCAGGTGATAGAATCCTCGATCGAGCCACTTTATGTGGCTGGCGAGATTTCAGGATTCGTGCATCATAATTCAGGGCATATGTATTTCAACCTCAAAGACGAAAATGCCACCCTCCGCTGCACCTTTTTCAGAAATGTAAACTACCGTCTGGATTTCAAACCCACGGATGGCATGCAGGTAGTATGTTTTGGTAAAATGACTGTTTTTGAGAAAGGCGGAACTTACAACCTGAATGTTCAGAATATGACCCAGGCTGGGCTTGGGGCAATGCAGATTAAATTCGAAGCCCTGAAAAAAAAGCTTCAAATTGAAGGGCTGTTCGATCCCAAGCATAAGAAACCTCTTCCCAAATATCCCGAACGGATCGGAATTGTTACTTCCCCAACCGGTGCAGCCTTGCAGGACATTAGAAACATTATCCTGCGGCGATATCCTGTCGAAATTGTAGTTTATCCTGCTTTGGTTCAGGGTGAGGATGCCCCTCCCCAGATTTCAGCAGGGGTGAAATACTTCAATGACAACAATATGGTGGATCTGATCATCGTTACCCGGGGTGGCGGATCACAGGAAGACCTTTTTTGCTTCAACGATGAAGCCCTGGCTAGAACAATCTTTGCTTCCAGGATACCAGTAATATCTGCGGTCGGTCATGAAATCGACTTTACCCTTGCTGATTTTGTGGCTGATTTACGAGCCCCTACCCCATCTGCCGCTGCGGAATTGGCAGTTCCCGATAAAAAAGATCTGATAGGGCTTTTGGATTCCTATAAAAGACGTCTGGATCTGACCGCAGGACGTGACCTGGCCAACTTCAAGGAACCTCTATTGAATCTGCAAATGCAGCTTGGCAAGTATCACCCCGAAAAGCTGTGGCAAAGCTATCAGCAGCGTTTTGACATCGCTGGAATGGGACTGATAAACTCATTCGGTTTGGTAGAAAACATGAAAATGCAGTTTGAGAACAAAGCACTGAACCTGACAAGTTTACTGAGTAGAAAAAGTGATCTTAAGCTGTCATCCGCCAAGGTAAAGCTTGAGCTTGCTAAAAACAGATTAGTGGAAGGCAGTTCAAACAGGCTTACCTCCCTCCAAGCCATTCTGAAAAGCAATGAAGCTATATTGGCACAGCTTTCTCCCCGAAAGATCCAGAGTAAAGGCTGGATTATGGTTTTTAAAGGTGGAAAAGTGCTGAAGTCGGTTACCCAACTCAAGGCAAACGATCAAGTGCAGCTTGATTTTATTGATGGGAAAGCCGATGGCCTGATCACTAAAACAGAGGAAAGACTTTGAAACGTCTTTTCCTGTTTCTGGTATTATTTATAGCTGGAGTCCTGACTGCTGAGATTCGCTCTGTATGGGTTCTCCCTTGGGATATTAGTAGTCCCGAAGCTATTGATGAAGTAGTGCAAAGCGCTGTTGACAACAATCAAAACGAACTTCTGGCTGAAGTGCGATATCGCTCTGATGCACTATATGATACGTCTCTGGGTGCGGGAACATATCCGAACCCCGAACCCCGAAGTTATATTTTGAAAGACAATGGTTTCGATCCCTTGAGGTATCTGCTGGAAAAAGCGCATGAGGCAGGCTTGCAGGTTCAAGCCTGGGTTATCGTGTTCAACGCCACCCCTTTGGACAACACTCTGATCCAGCAAAACTACATCTATAGAAACCACCGGGATTGGATTACTCAAGGTGAAAACGGCAACCGTTTCAATGGCAGTAGGCAATTTGGCTATTTCCTCGATCCTGGGGTTCCGGAAGTTCAGGATTATCTGCTGAATGTATTCAGCAACCTGATTTCAGGTTATCCTGAACTTGACGGTCTGCACCTGGACTACATCCGTTATCCAGAAGGAAATTTAGGCTACCATCCTGTTTCGGTTTTGCGTTATCAGGAATATTGCCGCAACCAGGCTGAGATTACCTTCAACGAATGGAGGATAATGCAGGTAAGCGGATTTGTGGAAAAGATTCATAATCGGATAAAAGAAATTGCTCCCAAACTGAGATTAACGGCTGCCGTATTCTCTGACATCGCGGAAGCAAATGTAGCCTATGCCCAGGATTGGCCGGACTGGTTACGCAGAGGAATTATCGACCAAATCTATCCCATGGCTTATAACTTGAAGTATGATAGCCATAAGAACCAACTGGAGAGGATGAAACTGCTTGGGATGGATGATAGAATAATCATCGGGCATCGCGCCTGGGATGACAAAGGACGCTCTCTGGCAAACGTGAATGGTGGGTATTATAACCTACATGACCTTAAAAAAAGAATAGATCTTGCCAGAGAACTTAGGTTTGGTGGTGTGGCTATGTTCAGTTATGCCGGACTAAAAACGGGAAATGCCTGGCCAAAACTGAAAGAAATGTCTTTTATTGAACCAGTTCCCTATCCTCAGACCGTGATGGCATCCTTGGAACAAGAGAATACCGTATATACGAAAATGGAAACTGAGAATGAACAGAATGCTGTCAGTGCAGTGATTCCTACCATCACGGATGAAACTGCAGCTTCAGCAGATGTTATCCCTGAGCAGACTGCTAATCTGTCCGGT
>CAZNGW010000007.1:58977-60385 GCA_964572925.1 uncultured Candidatus Cloacimonas sp.
TGAAACTGCAGCTTCAGCAGATGTTATCCCTGAGCAGACTGCTAATCTGTCCGGTTATCAAGCTGACACAAGGATGGAAGCCAAGCTTTACAAAAGTGGATCGCATCTGCAGGTAAAGCTATTCCTTCCCCATGAAGGATATTGGAACTACAGCCTCTATGGCGACAAACTACTAAGTTCCGGACATAAATATTTCCCTCAAGGAGATTCACAGGAATTGCTGGAACTTACCTTGGAATATGAGTGCACCTCCAAAGCAAGTAAAATGGTTTTTCTGCTATCACCTGAAGATTCAGATTTTGTGTATCTGATCCCTGTGGAGGTTGAACAAAGCGATGAGTGAACTGAGCAAGCAAGCCGGAGTTCTAACCGCAACTGAGTTTTTCAGGTTTTTTATTAAAACCGTGATAGGTATAGTTCTGGCCAGATTACTTACACCAGCCGAGTTGGGTAGTTACCGTCAGCTTTTCCTGGTCTATACGACCCTTTCCGCTGTCCTGCTTTTGGGGATACCTCAGAGTCTGCTTTACTTTCTACCCAAAGCGTCAAATCCTTCTGAGCAGAGAAGGATTATCAGACGAACCCTGAACCTGATAGGGCTGTTATCAATTCTATGCGCCGCTGCCATATTCATCGGGAAGGATATTGTAGCTAACAAATTCGATAATCCGCTACTGAAGAAGCTGCTTTTCCTCTTTGCCTTGTATCCCCTGTTTATGTTTGTAACCCAAATCTTCAGTTCTATCATGCTGGGGCTGAAAGAGCCTGTAAAAGCCGCCTCTTTCACTTTGTTTTCCATTCTTTGCGACCTGGTATTGATCCTGGGAACTGCAGTTTTAACCAAGAATCTTAACACAATTGTAATTGCTGTCTTGGTTTCAGCATTTATGCAGTATTTGTATGCATGGTTCAAGCTCTACAAATATAGCAGGCTGAATTTCGAATTCGACTTTGGTGGTCTGAAAAGCCAGCTTGTCTATTCGGTTCCCCTGGGACTTTCTTCCCTGGTTGGCATGCTTAGCATCCAACTTGATAAAATTATGGTTTCGGGTTTCTTTACTCCAGAGCAGTTTGCAGTTTTTTCGGTAGGGGCGATGGAACTGCCCTTGATCGGAATCCTGGCAAATTCAGTCAATTCAGTTATACTCCCCAATCTTAGCTCGGGAGATAAAT
This sequence comes from uncultured Candidatus Cloacimonas sp., assembly GCA_964572925.1. Lineage (GTDB taxonomy): Bacteria > Cloacimonadota > Cloacimonadia > Cloacimonadales > Cloacimonadaceae > Cloacimonas. The sequence continues at coordinate 60,151 of CAZNGW010000007.1, forward strand.
CCCAAATGGGTTCGCTTTACAGCGCTGCGGTGAGAAAGAACTCACTGATCGTTTTCCCCCTGGCTGCTCTTTTTTTCTTACTGGCAGATCCTTTGATGGTCTTTCTATATGGAAAACCCTATGCTGGAGCGGCAGTTTATTTTAGAATCTATCTCTATGCATTGCCATTGCGTGTAGCCACCTATGGAATCTTGTTCCAAGCCATGGGTAAAACAAAAGTTATCATGTTGAATTC
>CAZNGW010000008.1:0-43177 GCA_964572925.1 uncultured Candidatus Cloacimonas sp.
TGTATTACTGCTTAATACAGTTATCAACATCCGATTTTTTGGGGGAATGCCTGCTTTCTTGGCCTTGGAGTTTAACTTGCGTTTCTGGCAATTCTAAAACCGTTCACTCCTCCACTGCTGTTATCGGGAGGATACATAGCCCTACAATCGTTTTTGAAATATTTGAAGGGAGAAGGCCAGCCACCTCCCCGAACAACCTTGTTCGAACCTTTTTCCTTACCATGGGGATCTTGTTGGGCGGTACTGGGTAAACTGCCATAAAAATCCCAGCACCATTCAGTTACATTGCCGGACATATCATAGAATCCCAGCTCATTGGGCTTTTTTGTCGCGATGTTGATTGGACCGGAGGAAGCCCCCATTGGAGAATTACCGCTCGGATCAAAATAGCCTATTTCACTAATAGTGTTACTCCCGCTGAATTTGTAGCCTTGGGATGCTTTGCCTCCTCTGGCAGCATATTCCCATTCCGCTTCTGTGGGTAGCCGGTATCCATTTGCCGTCCAATCACAGGTTACCAGGGCTCCTTTATTGGTTTTTTTACTCCATCCTTTGGGCCAGGTGTTTGGGTCTTTGCCAAAATCCGGAAGGCTATAACAGGGGCTAAGACCTTCAGCTATGCTAAGCCGGTTGCAAAACTCTATTGCATCAAACCAGGTAACATTTTCCACTGGATGGTTATCAGCCAGGTGACGGTTAAGGTAGGTGGAAGGATTTTTTTGCATTACCATATAGTACTTATACTGTGTAAGCTCATATTTGTCCAGGTAGAAACTTGATAATGTGACCTCAGATTTTCCGATGTTGAAGGTGCCGCCCTCCACTAAAATCATAGAGTCAGGAGTATTGGCTGGCATGGAAGGATCAGTCTGGGCAAATCCAGATACTACAAGCAAAATAAACAGACTACTCCAGAAATGGCGTAACGTTCTCATAATTTCGCATCCTTTATTTCGATTTTTGCAACAGTCACAGATAGCACCACCATGTCAATATTTTCTTTTCCATGTTGCCAATGTTTTACCTGGCAAAAAAGTGCAAGCGCAATCGAAACCTGCAGTTCCTGTTTATTCTATCTGGGAAGCCATTCTCCAAGTAACATTTTCCGCTGGACAATAACACCCGGTCTACGAGTGTGGATAATCATGACTTCTTGAGGAGATTAACATGTTAATAGTGAACGAATACTTTGGTGGCAAGGTGAAATCGATCGGCTTGCAAAACAGTGCCGGAAAACACACTGTGGGCGTAATGGAAACCGGAGAATACGAATTCGGCACCAGCAGCGTGGAATATATGAGCGTGGTCAGCGGGGCATTAACCGTGTTGCTTCCCGGCGAAACAACCTGGAAAACCTACCCAGCCGGCGAAACCTTTATCGTTCAGGCAAATCAGAAGTTCCAATTGAAGGTAGCCGAGCCAACCGCCTATCTCTGTCGCTACGAATAAGACCGGATTCATCTTTCCCGCAAGCTGACTTTACCAGAACATACCGCTTACATACCACATGATCATGTAGTATGTAAGTGATATGTTAAAGTCAGGATCACCGGATAGCGGATACTGAAATGCCTGAGAATCTTATTCAGCACCCAATCTTTTGTTCCCTGAACACATAGCTATGGATTTGGTTTTCTGGCTGCTCTATGCAGTATACCTCATTCTGAATGCCCTGGATGGCATTACCACCTGGCTGGTGATGCGTCCCGCTCATTACAATCGTGAAGCCAATCCGATAGCCCGCTGGCTGTTTATTAAGCTGCGTATCCCTCGTGGCATTATAATTGTGGAAGGGTTTACCCAGGTTTTGGTTACGCTATTCATTTTTTGGTTACTGGCCAGAAATCCGCTGCTGACAAAGCTGCTACTGGGTTTGGGAATTGTGGTTTTTGGCTGGATCGTGCTGGGAAGTTTCGGGCTGATTAGAAAGCTGAGAGAAAGAAGGTAGGGGGTCCTGAAGTCGAGAGGTAGTCTCGTGTTTGTGATTATGGTTCATTTCCTTGTTTCAACACAGTGAAACGCAGAGACTGACAGGGAAACAACAATGAAAACTGCGTTTTCGCCATTGACGATGAAAAACCGGACCTCATCCCGGGCTTGACCCGGGATCTCCTTTAATGCAGGAGATTCCTGCCCCTCCTTTCGCAGGGGAAATCTTTCGCAGGAATGAGGAAACAGGGTCTTTCATGTAAAAGCAGAGGAAAAGAATGTTTCTGAAACACAGAGGCACAGAGAATAATGATAAGTAATTTGTTTAAATCTTAGTTACTTCGGTGTGTTCCGTGTTCTCGGTGGATAATGTTTCGGTGTTCTCGGTGTTCTGGGTGGGCAAAAAACAATAAAGTTGCCTATTTTATCCGGCGAATCGGCATTCGCCGGTACAACAGGATCGGCATCCTATACTACAGAAAGGAAATCCATGCAAATCAGTGTTCCTATTCTTATTCAGTGTTGATCCGTCAAAATCCGTTTAATCCGTGTAACCATTCCCAACCGTGTAACTATTAATCACACACGTAAACTGCCGATCGGTATCTCCCAGCTATTCAGGTCGTGGTCTAAAAGCAAACTGCCGCCACGTTCCTTCAGCCTGGCATAGATCTGTTTTTTGGCTGCAAAGGTCTCTTTGCGAGAAACGTCGTAAGCAGAAGTGATCGCCAAAGAGGTGTGGAACCAGGTGGGAATGATGTCACCGGCATAAATATAGAACTGGTCGCCAAAATCTATTTGAACGTATTGATGGCCAACCGTATGCCCGCCTGACCAAACTGCCCTGACGCCTTTGGCAACCTCAACTTCAGCTTCGATAAGCCTCAGTTTTCCCTGCATTTCCAACAGGGAAAGCTGATGCTCAAAGCTATAGGCTGCCATGTTCAGTTCGTCGGGATTTTTGGCCATTTCCCATTCACTTTTCTGGATCCAGTATGTGGCTTCGGGAAAAGTGAGTCCATCGTGATCGCCAAAGCCGGTGATCACTCCTCCGGCATGGTCAAAATGCAGATGGGTCATGATCACGTCGGTTATGTCGCTGTCTTTGATCCCCAGTTCGCTCAACGCCAATGGCAGGAGAAACTCACTGGGCTGGTAGATCTGAATCTGCTTTTCGGAAAGCCGGTTGCCCAACCCCGTATCAACCAGGATCCAGCGGCCTTCAGAGTAGATTAACAACAGATTCAGGTTCAGTTTTTGCCGACGTCTATCGTCAAGCGTGGCTTTTTCTTTCCACAAAGCATAAGGCAGCACTCCCATAAAGGCACCGCCATCAGACCAATAGTGGCCTGCCAGAACTTTGTGGATGCTATGCGTTGCCATCGCCGGCTGTTTTGTTTGGTCGCTTCTTATTGCGGTCAAAGCGAGGTTTATATGGCCTGGGAGGTTTGATCTCACGCGTTTCCGGTTGGACGTTGCTTTTTTCCGGTTTGGGCTCTTTGGCTTCCCTCGCTTCCGGTTTGGAAATTCGAGGTGTGCGGGAAGGCCGTTCAGTTCTCTCGGGCCTGTTTTTCGGTTTTTCTTCCGTAGTCGCTGCCTTGCTTTGGATCAGGGCATCTTTTTCATTCTGCTTGGCGCTGAACACCACAATGCGCTTCTTTTCGCCTTCTCCGATCGTAAGCGTTCTGAGTGCTTTATCACGTTCCACATGACGATGGATGATGCGCCGTTCCGATGCAGTCATTGGTTCCAGGGTAAGCGGCTTGCCATGCACCTTGATTTTGGCGATTTGAGGGAGGAAAGGCCTGATAAATTGCGCTTCCCTGCGTTCACGATAGCCGTCAGCATCCAGATAGATCTTGTCAAGCTTTCGATCGTCTTCAAAGATACGGTTTACCAGAAACTGGATGTTCTCCAGCATCAAGCCGTTCTTGCCGATTAAAAATCCCGTGTCCTTGCATCCGCCAATTTCCAGATAGAGGGTTTTACCTTCCAGTTTTGAACTGATTTTCTCGAAGCTTATGCCCATTTTTTTCAGCAGGTTTTCGGTAAAAATTTTGACACGGTCAGCTGGAGTTGGAAGCTGAAAACGCACCAGAGCAAGTTTGTTGGCAAAAAGTCCCAGGAATCCCTTGGAGGGCTTTTTCAGAACTTCGTAATGAAGCTCCCAATCGCGGATCTTGTATTCAATGCGGAAAGCCCGGATTATCTCTTCGATGCTGGTTCCGCTTTTGTCTATAGTGGTCATTGATTTTCCTTGTTTTTAAAATGTTTGTTCAGGTAGTATTGGTGAATCACCGATAAAATGTTGAAAGCAGTCCAATAGAGCACTAATCCAGCCGGCATGCCCTTGAAGATGAAAAACATCATAACCGGCATCAACCAAGTCATCATTTTCATTTGCTGTTGCTGCATTTTCTGCTGCTCGGTCAGCTTGCTTTCATCCGTTTTGGGCGGACGCATCATCAGGGACTGCACTATCATAAAGAGACCCATGATGATCGGTAAAACGAGGTATGGATCCGGCTCTGAAAGGTCTTTCAGCCAGCCTACAAAAGAGGCATTGCGCATATCCAGACTATAGCGGAGAACATTGTAGAGCGGAATGATGATCGGCATCTGGATCAGGATCGGCAAACAGCCTGCGCCCATGCTGGTATTATGCTCCTTGTAAAGAGCCTTCATCTCTTCCTGTTGTTTCCGCATGTCGTTGGGATATTTCTTGCGAATCTCTTCGAGGTAAGGCTGCAGTTTTTGTTGCTTTAAGCCATGCTCCATCTGTTTATGGGTTAAAGGATGCAGCAGAAGCTTCATCAACACGGCAAAAACCAACAGCACCACACCGTAATTTTTGATGTAGCGATGGAGAAACTTGAGTAGCCAGGCAAAGATATTGGAAAGCCAGCGCAGCCAGCTTACACCCCGTTCCGGAATACTGTCCATCTGCTTGCCGTAGTCTTTTAAAATTGTATAATCATTGGGCCCCGCATAGATCACGAAACTCTGGCTCCAGCTCTGCTTGGCATTGGCCTGACGTGAATTGATGCTGAACGTGGGATTACCGGTTTCAGAATTGACTCCGGCAGAATAGTTGCGCATCAAACTTGGTTCGGTTTCTTTCAGAGCCAGGGTGAAATATTTGCTGCGCAGAGCCATCCAGTTGAAGCTGCTGAAGCTTCCTGCCGGCTGGCTTTTCTTGAATTTGGACAGGGCAACCTTATGGATCTCGTTATCGGCATAATAGATGAACTTGTAATCCATGGATTTGCTTTTCGTGGTGCGTTCAGTGTCGGCTATCCCGCTTCCGAAATCAACTTCCAGGCCATTCAGAGGCTTGTATCCAGAAACATCAACGGTCATGGCAATGCCATAACGACTGTCCAGACTGAAGCTTTTCTTCACCTGAGGTTTATCCTGGTCGCCAAGGTAGAAGGTGATGCTGTTGGAGTCAGGAGCCAGGCTATATTTGAAAACAGCCTGCTGCAATGGAGTATCGCTGCCGTTATGAAGCAGTTTTGTAGCTGCCAGGTTCTGTCCATCTGGAATCAGGGATACAGGCCTGCCATCATGCATCTTATAATTTGCCAGATCAACTCTGGTGACCGTAGCTCCCAGGCTGCTGAAGCTAACGCTCATCAGCTCATTGCTCAGCTTGATGGTTTCCGGTTTTTCCGCTCCGGATAGCAGGCTGTCTGCAAAGGGAGCAGAAACAAGGGTGTCCTGTGCAACAGTAGCTTTGGAAGTGGCCTGTGGCTGTTCCTGCTTGGAAGTCTTGGCTTGGGTTTGCTTTTGACGAGCTAATTGCTGAGGTTTCCAAACGAACTGGTTGAACACCAAAAAGACAATCAGCATTAAAAGCAGGGCGGTTAAAGTGCGTTTATCCATAAAAAAACTCGCCTCAGGGCAGGGGGTCTTCCCCACCCTTGTTAAAAGGATTGCAGCGCAGAATTCGCCATGTCGTCAGATAAAAAGCCTTGAAGAAATTGTATTTCCTGAAAGCTTCATATCCATAGTGACTGCAAGTTGGCGTGAACCTGCAACTGCGTGGTAGAAATGGCGAAAAGGCCATTTGATAGAATCGGATCAAAGTCAGAAACAGAAGATTCGGCAACCTGAAAAGCCACTTCATCTTGCTGCCTTCCCGGTTGCCTGGGAACATAATTCACCCAACTGCAGACAAAGCTGAGGCCAGCTTAGTTCAGCGGCTCCCGGTTTGGCCACCAGATTTAGCATGATCCCGGTTGGAAACTGCCCGGAATGATGAACAAACCAAGCTTTAATGCGTCTTTTAAGTTTGTTTCGCTTAACTGCTTTGCCGTTTTTGCGACTGATAGTGATGCCCACCGCAGCGTCACCAGCCCGAAACAACCCGGGAACATAGAAATGCGCTGTCCGAATCTGAAAATCAGGTTTAAAAAACTCTTGGTAAGTTGCGTGGGATGTGATCCACTTAACCATAAGCTCATACGCTTAAGGTTTTTCTCCCTTTTGCTCTGCGGCGTGCCAATACCTTGCGGCCATTCTTGGTAGCCATGCGACTGCGGAAACCGTGGGTGTTTTTTCTGGAACGGTTATGAGGTTGATAAGTTCGTTTCATTTCTATCTATCTCCTTGATTAAATACAGATTTATGATCAGATAGTCATGAATTTACAGTGGCAGGTCTTGTCAAGCACGTTTTTTGAGTGGTTACACTGATTGGACGGATTTTTACGGATTGCCCTGATTTTCGCTGATTTCCTTTCTGTAGTCTTGGATGCCAATCCTGTTGTACCGGCGAATGCCAATTCACCGAATAAAAGAGGAACACTGATTTGCAGAGAACTCTGATAATATGATCCACCTGATCTACCTGATAACTATTATAATACTTCGCCTTCGTTGATCGAGTTGAGTTTCACCTTTCCACCTTTCCACCTTTCAACCCCTCGACTTCTCGACCTCTCAACTAAAAAAACCCAATTTTGTCCCATTTCCCAAAATTTGTCTCCCGCTACATTATGAAGGCTGAGTTTCCGGAAACGCCTATCACAAAAAACAAAGGAGTTCACCATGAAAGTGAAATTCAACTACGGTATTCGAACCTACTCGGGCACCCTCGATGAGATGACCTTCGGTTCCTATTTCAAGGATTCCGTGTGCATCGCCCGTAAGTATGTTACCCCTCGTTCCACTACAAATAATGCCTTGTTTGGCACAACTGTGAAGAATCTGGCAACCGTTTATGGCGACCTGTCCGTCGGTTATCTGGACGAACTGAAAACCTATGCCGAGAAGAACCAGGCAAATACTCCGAAAGGCAATATTCCACCTACTGCCTTTGCCATCTGGGTAAAGATGATGTTCCTGTTCAGCGAATTGGGCGAAGGCCACATCGACCTTAGCACTATCACTTACAGCGATTTGCAAACCGTGGGAACCGACATCCTCAGCATTTCCGCTGCAGTCGAGAACGGTTATCTGGCCAGTGTTCCAGGTGCCGATGCTTTAACCAGCAACATGTAAGGAGGATGCCATGACCGACCGTGAAACCTTGATCAAAGACCTGGCCACCCGCATCAATGCCTTGGTAAACATCCCACTGATCAACGAACAGAACGAACAAATCTTCTTTGAGTTCGTGATCCGCATCCTATTGGACATCTTCCTCGACGAACTGGACAAGCAGCTACTCCAGAACTAAGCTAAGCGCCACATCAAACCACCCCGGAGCTGATCACTTCGGGGTTTTTTGTTTGTGATGAGGTGAGGAAGTAGTGAAGTAACAAAGTGTTGGAATTCTGGAGTCTGAGAGTCCTGGAGGCTGGCAGTCCTGGAGGCTTTGAGTCTTGGATTCGAGAGATTTATACTACACCTCATTCCGGGCTTGACCCGGAATCTCCTTTAATTGCACGAGGTTCCTACCTTAGCAGGATCGAGGGAAAGAAGAAAACACGACAGCATGCTGTGGTTTACCGCAGTTCACTTTCCCTGCTCCCTGGCACCTGACACCTGAAACCTGTCCCCTAACTATACAAATATCTCTTTATCTTCTGAGTAGGCGTTTTCTGGAAAGCTTCATTTACAATCTGGATTTTGGCAATGCGGCTGAAGGAAGCCAGGATTTTATTCACGTCTTGCCGGTTTTTCTCCATAATCTCAGGTATCCGGTCAGTCGGAATCTTGTCAGCATCGAGGCTTTCCAGGTCTGGATAGATCAGGGCATGGAGCTGGCGATCGCGCTCCAGAACGAGCGCTTCAGAAACGTAGGGCAGATTGGCGATTTTCTGTTCCACCAATTCCGGATAGATGTTTTCGCCAGAAGGCCCCAGGATCATGTTTTTGCTTCGGCCACGGATATAGATGAAGCCATCTTTGTCCAGGGTTCCGATATCGCCACTATACAGCCAACCCCCACGTAAAACTTCGCGAGTGGCCTCATCGTTCTTATAGTAACCACTGAAAACCTGCTCACCCTTGATCATGATCTCGCCTGGGATATTGGCTGGATCAGAGGAATCTATCTTCACTTCCAGAAACTTCACCTGTCTTCCGCTTGATTCAAAACGGTGGATAGCCCATCCGGCATAGCCGATCAGCGGTCCGCACTCTGTCATCCCATAACCGATGGTGAAGGGCAGTTTGATCTTTTTCATAAAGAGTTCCACTTCGGCATTCATAGGGGCACCACCAGTTATCAATTCACGCAGGGAACCTCCAAAAGCAGTGATCAACTTGGCTCTTATCTTCTTATAAACCAGTCTGTTCAGCAAGGGAATCTTCATCATTCTCTGCATCTTCGGGGTTTCGATCAAGGGTTGGATCTGCTTTTTATAGATCTTTTCGATGAGTAGCGGGACGGTGAGCACCACATGCGGTTTCAGGTCTTGCATCGCTGCCAGCAGCACTTTGGGAGCCGGGATCTTGTCCATAAAATTCAGATGATTCCCACGGGTAAAGGGATATAGCAGATCAAAACTGGCAGCATAGGCATGGGCTAAAGGCAAAAAAGCCAGAACTTTGGCTCCAACATGAAACAGAAGATTCTCTCTGGCCACGATCAAGTTTGCCAACAGACTTCGCTGAGGCAGCATCACTCCCTTGGAAAAGCCCGTGGTTCCGCTGGTATAAATTATCGCAGCGATATCTTCGTTACTGCAAACGTCCTTAATCATGAAATCAACAGCTTTGAGATTCACCAATTCAGCGATATCTTTCAGATCCGGGATCAGCTCTTTGGTTGCATCCACTTTATTGTCCAGCAGCCGGAAGTCTTCCAAGGCAAAAATATATCTTACTCCCTTCAACTGGTCTGTATCTATGCTGTCATATTTATCCCGGGAGATGAACAGCAATTCCGCATCACTGTGATTCACAATGTGCTGGGTGTCCTCAGGAGAAAATGCCGCCAGAATTGGTACGATCGATGCGCCATAGGTGATGGTGGAAAGCCAGACCGAAGCCCAAGCGCTACAGTTCTTACCCGCCAAGGCAACCTTGCTTCCCTTTGCAATCCCACAGGCTGAGAACAACCTATGCAGCCAAAGCATCCTTGACCCCACTTCCCCATAGCTGAGTGCCGTTCCGGGGTAATCGGTAAAAGCAGGCAAATCCCAATATTCCTTTATCGCCTCAGCGAGGGTCGGAATCAATTTCTCTGTAATCATTTTTTCTCCTTTTGTCTTCAGCACCTTGTTGTCAGCTACAATCCCGAGAAGCCTTTCCGGAGAGATTTTCTGAAAATACAAAGTGCTCAATTTGCTAATATATGTCAAGCAAAATGATAAATCATGATTTCCCAGCAATTGTGGTTTAGTTTCCACAAGCTTTCGCCTTTTAAGACGTTATTTTTGTTGACAACCCTAAGGCTGTGATATTTAATGTAAAACACTATCAAAGTAAATGCGAGGTGTTATTATGCGTTATGCAAGTTTAGTGCTTTTTTTGCTTCTTACTCTGTCGATTTATGCAACCGCCGACATCCAGGTTACCTACACCGGTTTCACAACCGAGCAGCAGACCGCCTTTGAGGCAGCAGTGTCGATGTGGGAACCGCTGCTGAATTCCACAATTCCCATCAAAATCAATGCCCGTTTCCAGCAGGTTCCGGGTTTTGTAACCCTGTTTATTCCCAATATGATCCGTAATTTCACCGGCGCACCCCAAACCAATATCTGGTATTGCAACGCTTTGGCAAATGCCCTTACCGGAACAGAGCTCAATCCCGGAGAAGCGGATATGGACATCATAATCATTCCCAATCCGGGTTCTCCCTGGTATCTGGGAGTGGATGACAATTGTCCTGCAGGAAGCTTTGACTTTGTTACCGAGATGTTCAAAGCCATCTCCTACGGCTTGGGTTATATGCCATCCTTTTATGTGCAGCAGGGTTACGGCTCATACGGGATGCTGAACCCCAGCGTTTTGGGGCTAACCACTTCCTTCCCCTGGGAGGACATGCAGGGTCAGCCTGCTTTGTATGATACATTTGTAGTAAATACTGCCGGACAGCATCTTACCGATACCGGAGCTTTTACCAATCCCTCCACGGCTTTAAATGCCCAACTCACCGGCGGTAACTTGCGATTTAACGGCACCAATGCCACCAACTTTGGCGGTAATACCATGCCGGTGCTCTATGCTTCCACCTTCAATCTGGCCAGAACTGCCCGTTTGAACGGCACGACTTATCAGGACAGCGAAAACTTCCCCGGAGTGCCAACCGGCATTTTGGGCGGAGGCTGGCGTTTTCCTGCTCCCATAGTTCTGGGTATGCTGCTGGACATGGGCTGGACTTTGAACCTTGAGTCATTACTATTTCCACCCCAAAACTTAACTGGATCTTACGCAGAAGGCTCAGTTCACCTTGCCTGGGATCTGCCGGTAACAGGCTATGTGATAAATTCCATCCACATTTTCAGGGACGGAACTGAGATAGCCGAGGTAAGCGATAATCTGCTTTCCTACTCCGACTTTCCAAATCCGAATCAAACTTACGAGTACTACGTGAAAGCGGAATATTCGCATGGCTTGTCTGCCTCCTCAAATAGCGTAAGCGTTTATTGCAGCGTGGCAAACGACGATGAAAGCCTGGTTCCCGCTGGTCAGATCAAGCTAAGCTCCGCTCCCAATCCCTTTAGCCGGAATACTTCCCTGCACCTTGAGCTTGGCAAGGCAACTCAGCTTTCCGTGCAGGTCTATAACCTGAAGGGACAATTAGTTCGCAACCTGTATCAGGGAATCCTGAATTCCGGCAGCCAAAACCTTGGCTGGGACGGCAGAGACGGGCAGGGCAAAGCGCTACCCGCTGGAATTTACTTTGTGAAGGCTACTTCCGAAACCCAGACGATCTGCCACAAACTGCTGCTCATGAAATAAGCTGCTTTCCTTCTACCATTATGGGAGCATTAAGCGTGAAATAAGCGTCCCACCCTTAGATCACGCTTAATGCTCCCTTGACTCAAAAGGAGAGTGGAGACACTTATATGGATAGCATCTAAAAAGGGATATGCCAAATCTACTCCACCTCCAACCTTCCAACCTGACAAAAGAATTGACACAAACCCTGCCTTCAAGAGACTTGTAAAAAAATAGTATTTTCATGCCTTGCGCAGAAGGAGAAGCTATGCCCTATATTTCTAATACAGAAAGAGATAGGCAAATTATCCTGAAGGAGATAGGAGCAAAATCCTTTGACGAATTAATTGCCGCCATCCCGGAAAAGCTCCGTCTGAAAGAACCGCTAAACCTCGACGAACCCCTGTCTGAACTGGAAATCACCAATAAGATAAAAGCCAAAACCTGCCAGAATATCTGTGCAGGAAGCGCCAACAGCTTTTTGGGCGCAGGAGTTTATGACCACTTCATCCCCGCTGCGGTAGATACGATCGTTTCCCGTCCCGAATTTTTCACCGCCTACACTCCCTACCAGGCAGAAGTTAGCCAGGGAACCCTGCAATTCATCTATGAATACCAAACTATGATCTGCGAACTCACCGGCATGGAGATCGCCAATGCCAGTATGTATGACGGGGCCAGCGCAGTTGCCGAAGCCATTTTGATGGCGGTGCGTAAAAACCGGCTGACCAAAGCCATCCTGCCCGCCACCCTGCATCCTGAGTTTGTCCAAGTGATAAAGGCATATACCGAAGGGATCGGAGTTGAGTTGCTCACCGCTCCCGCAATAAACGGAAAGCTCGATACAGCAGCTCTAAATGCCATGCTGGATGACACGATCGGCAGCGTGGTTCTGCAAACCCCGAATTTTTATGGAAATATAGAAGATTTTACCGAAATTGACCACATCGTGCATTCGCATGCCAAGTGCCTTCTGATCGCCTGTGTCGATCCGATTTCTCTGGCTGTGCTTACCCCGCCTTCCCAATACCATGCAGACATTGTGGTAGGTGAAGGACAGGCTTTGGGAAATAGTATGTTCCTCGGTGGACCGCTATTCGGATTCTTTGCCACCAAGCTGGATATGGCACGCCAAATGCCAGGTCGCATTGTAGGCGGAACCCTGGACAAGGAAGGCAAACGTGCCTATGCGCTTACCCTGCAAGCCCGCGAACAGCATATCCGCAGAGACAAAGCCACCTCCAATATCTGCTCCAATGAATCGCTTTGCACCCTTGCCGCGGTGGTTTACATGAGCCTGATGGGACGCGAAGGCTTGAAGGAAATAGCCATTCAAAGCACTCAGAAAGCTCACTATGCGGCACAACAGCTTAGCGCGCTTTCCGGCTTTGAGCTTGCCTTCCCCAAAGCCAGTTTCTTCAAGGAATTCGTGATCAAAACCCCCAAGCCCGCTTCTGAGATCATCAACCGTATGCTGCCCCGCAATATCTATCCCGGCGTTGACCTTGCTCCCTTTGGAATGGATAATGCCCTGATGATAGCCGTTACGGAAAAGAAGAGCAAAGCAGAGATCGATGCCCTGGTGAAAGCCATGCAGGAGGGGACAAAATGAGTAAGACGATATTTGAATACAGCACTGCAGGCCGTAAGGGCGTTACTCTCCCCAAACGTGAGATAGATACTCCGCTCGAACAGCTTTTCCCTCAGGATCTCCTGCGTGAGCAAACTGCCCGTTTGCCGGAAGTTAGCGAACTGGACGTCCTGCGTCACTACATAGCACTTTCGCACAAAAATCACTTCATCGAAAAAGGCCTTTACCCTCTGGGTAGCTGCACCATGAAATATAATCCCAAGGTGCATGAAAGCCTGGTTCGGCATACCTGCTTCGCCAATCTGCATCCCTATCAGCCTGTGGAAACCCTGCAAGGTGCGTTGGAACTGCTTTTTGAGCTTCAGCAAGACCTGGCTGAAATTTCCGGCATGGCTGCTGTTACCCTGCAACCCGTTGCCGGTGCACAGGGTGAATTCACCGGTATCAAGATCATCGAAGCCTATCACAAGGCCAAAGGCAACACCCATAAGACCAAGATCATTATTCCGGACAGCGCTCATGGCACCAATCCCGCTACCTGTTCATTGGTCGGTTTTGACGTGGTGGAACTGAAATCCAATGAAAACGGACGTTGCGACCTGGCTCGCCTTAGAGAGCTCGTGGATGAAAACACAGCCGGAATCATGATCACCAATCCCAGCACCCTGGGGCTGTTTGAAAACCAGATCGAAGAGATCGCAGAAATAATCCACAGCGTTGACGCTTTGATGTATATGGACGGAGCAAACCTGAACGCCCTTTTAGGTATCGTTAAACCCGGTAAGATCGGATTCGACGTGATGCACTTTAATTTGCATAAAACCTTTTCCACTCCTCATGGAGGTGGTGGACCAGGTAGTGGACCGGTTGGCGTAGTTGAAAAGCTGAAGCCATTCCTGCCGGTTCCGATGGTAGCCAAAAACGCGGAGGGATATTATCTGGACTACAGCCACAGTGCCAGTTCAATAGGTAAAGTACATAGTTTTTACGGCAATTTCGCCGTTCTGGTGCGAGCCTATATCTATATAAAAATGCTTGGCGCAGAAGGCTTGCGCCAGGTTTCCGAAAACGCCATACTGAACGCCAATTACCTGATGAAGCGGTTGGAGCCCCATTACCACATCCAGCACACTGAACCCTGTATGCACGAATTTGTGATGGACGGCACTAAACAAAAGAAAGAGAATGGAGTTTCGACCCTGGATATCGCCAAGCGTCTTTTGGACAAGGGCTTCCATGCTCCCACGATCTATTTCCCCTTGATCATTCCCGAAGCGATGATGGTGGAACCGACCGAAAGCGAAAGCCTGGACAGCCTGAATTCCTTTGCCGAGGCCATGCTTGAAATCGCACGAGAATGCCAGGAAAATCCTGAAATGCTGCATGAAGCACCTCTTACCACTCCGGTTCGCAGGGTGGACGATGTACGAGCTGTAAAGGTTTTGGATCCCATCTTTGTAATACAGGAGTAGCGATCCTGCAAAATCCATCTTACCTGAAAGGAGATTAACTATGAAACATATACTGCTGCTGGCAGTTCTGCTGGGCATAATGAGCCTGGGATTCGCACAGCCGATCAAGCTTGGCTATGTGAATACCGATCGATTGCTTATAGATAGCAATGAGGCTGCAGAAATTGCACGCCTTTTTGCCCTGGACAAGCAGAATTGGACAAATCAGGTGAAAAGCCTGGACGATGAAATCAAGCAAATGGAGCGTGATTTCGAGATTCGCAAATTGACCATGAACGATGCCACCAAACGGGAAACCCAAAGCAAGATTGATGCCAAGAAAACCGAAGCAGGCCGTTTGCTGGAAGAATTCTTTGGTGATAACGGCAAGGCGGAACAGCGCTATCGTGAACTGATCGACCCCCTTACCAAAAAGATCCACGACCTGATCAAGAAAACCGCTGAGGACGAAAAATACACCATGATCTTCGATACCAGCATGGGTAGCGTTCTCTATGCAGCTCCAGCTCTTGACCTAACTGATCAGATCCTGCTGGAATTGAATAAAGACACTGTTAAACCGACCGAGGAACAACCTCCTGCGACAGGAATAGAGCAGCCCAAGCCTAATGAGACCCAGGTTCCGGAAGGAGTTAAACCTCCTGAAGGCTTGAAACCCGAAGACATCAAGCCCTGATCACCATGAAATGCTTTAAAAACTCTATCACCTTGGAACAGCTTAAGTCGTTGGGCTTGGGCAGCCTGCAGGGAACTGGTTCGATGGTGTTCAATAAGGTAGGCGAACCCTCTGAGGCCGACAGCCAGACTATCATCTTCCTGGAGCAGGAAAAGCTGCTGGAAAGCGCACAAGGCAGTTCAGCAGGACTGGTCATCACCAGCGAAAGCTTTGTCGCAAAGTTACCAGGAAAGCAATTGCTGATCGTCGATAAACCCTATTTTACCCTGATGTTGCTGATTACCCAGTGGCAAAAACTGGAGAACAAAGATCGCCTATACCGCATTCATCCTACTGCTGTGGTGGCTAACGATATTCGTTATGAAGGCGAAGTTGAGATCGGAGCAAACGTTAGCATCGAAAGCGGATGTGTTCTCGGCAAAGGTGTTATAATCAGTGCCGGATGCCGGATTGCCCAGAATGTAACAATCGGGGCAGGAACACTGCTTCACTCCAATGTAAGCATCTACGAAGACAGCGTTATCGGCAAAAACTGTATCCTGCACAGCGGGGTGATTGTTGGATCCGACGGCTTTGGCTTCATGTTGATGCAGGGAATCCAGCAAAAAATCCCCCAGGTAGGCAATGTCATCATCGGCGACCATGTGGAGATCGGAGCCAATAGCTGCATCGACAGGGCAACTCTGGGCAGCACCCGCATCGGCGAAGGCAGGAAGCTGGATAATCTGGTTCAGGTGGGCCATAACTGCCAGATTGGCAAACACTGCATCCTTTGTTCGCAGGTTGGTTTAGCGGGCAGCACCACTTTGGGAGACTATGTTTACCTTGCCGGTCAGGTAGGTGTGGTAGGCCATTGCACAATTGGTGACCGCGCCATGGTGGGAGCCCAGTCAGGCGTTTCTGGTGACATTCCTGCAGACGGTCGCTTTTTTGGCTACCCGGCAATGGATGCAAACCTCACCAAACGCATCATGGCAGCCCAAAAGCACCTTCCGGAAATTTACCGTGGCTTCCTGAAACAGGAAAAGAAAGAAAGCTGAGGAAAGAAATGGAGTATAAACACACTATTGGCGGCGAAGCTTCTTACACCGGCATCGGACTGCACAGCGGGGAGATAAGCACCATCCGCTTCAAAGCGGCTGGACCGGAAGAAGGCATCGTTTTTATCCGCACAGATTTACCAAACCGGCCACAGATTCCAGCTGACATCGATCATGTAGTGGATATTTCCCGTGGGACGACCATCGGGATCGGAAACGCCACTGTCGGCACCATCGAGCATGTACTTTCCGCCGTTAAAGGCCTTAGAATAGACAATATCCGCATCGAGATCGACGGACCCGAAGCCCCCGTGGCCGATGGTTCGCCGGTGGTTTTTCTTAATCTCTTGCGTCAGTGTGGCTTGGTTCAGCAGGATAGCGAGCGGATATTTTTTGAGCTGGATGCTCCCATCAGTTTTTCCGCTCCTGAAGACAATGTGGATATCGTGATCGTGCCTTCCAACGAGCTGAAAGTAACCTTCATGATCGATTACAAGCACCCTTATTTGGGCACGCAATACACTTGGTTGCCCAGCTTGGACTACTTTGAAAAGGAATTCTCCGGCGCTCGCACCTTCTGTTTTATCAATGAGATTCTCTACCTCAAAGACATGGGTTTAATCAAAGGCGGCTCTTTGGAAAACGCCTTGGTGATCGCCGAACCGAACATGAGCGAAGGCGAACTGAAGCATTTGCAGGATATTTTTGGTTATCATAAACCTGTAACCGTATCAGCAGAAGGCATTTTGAACAGCCATCCCCTGCGCTATTACAACGAATTTGTCCGCCACAAAGTGGTGGATCTGCTGGGCGATATCGCCCTTTTGGGACTGCCGATCAAAGGCCATATTCTGGCCGCCCGCAGCGGACACAAAACCAATGTGGAACTGGTAAAAAAACTGCGCCAGATCCAGAAAAAGAACCAACTGAAAAAGATGTATCAGAAAGGCAAGAGCAGCGAAGTAATCTTCGACATCAATGCCATCATGCGCATCATTCCGCATCGCTATCCTTTCCTTCTGGTAGATAAAATCATCGAATTCACTCCCGGCGAAGCTTTGGTCGGCATCAAAAACGTTACCATCAACGAACCTTTTTTCCAGGGACATTTTCCCGGGCATCCCATCATGCCGGGAGTGCTGATCATCGAAGGCATGGCCCAGGCTGGCGGCATCATGTTGTTGAATCAACTGGACAATCCGCAGGACTACGTGGCTTATTTTGCCAGTATAGACAACGTCAAATTCCGCAAACCCGTGATGCCGGGAGACACCTTGCGCTACGAACTGAAAGTTATTTCTCTAAAGCGTTCGCTGGCCAAAATGCACGGTGATACTTATGTTAACGGAGAAAAAGTGGCAGAAGGGGACTTTATGGCGATGATTATGGAGAGAGAAAAATGATACAGATTCACCCCACTGCGATTGTTGAAGAAGGAGCGGTCATCGCTGAAGGCTGCATTATCGGACCCTATTGCCGTATCGGCAAGGATGTGGTGCTGGGACAAAACAACTATCTGATCTCAAATGTGATCATCGAAGGACACACTATCCTGGGGGAAGGCAACAAGATTTCACCTTATGCCGTGCTGGGAACCGATCCCCAGGATCTGAAATTTAAAGATGAGCCAACCCGCCTGCGAATTGGCAGCTTTAACACCATCCGTGAATTCGCTACAATCAATCGTAGCAACCAGTTGGCGGAGGATACTGTGGTCGGCGACCGGAACCTGATCATGGAATATGTTCATATTGCCCATAATTGTCAGATCGCGTCGAACTGCGTGATTGCCAACGTGGTGCAATTTGCCGGACATGTGCATGTACACGATTACGCAACCGTCGGTGGAGCAACCGCGGTCCATCAGTTTGTCCATATTGGAAGCCATGCCTTTGTGGGCGGCGCATCGGCCATCAAAAAGGATGTGGTTCCCTTTTCACGTGGCCAGGGCAATCCCTACAAAACCGTCGGTCTGAACAGCGTTGGTCTGATGCGCAAAGGATTTTCAAACGAAACCATCGCCGGCATCAAGGCTATTTATAACCTCTTTTACCGCAGCGGCTTGAACACCAGTCAGGCTCTGGCCAAAGCCGAGGCGATGGAAGATCTGAGTCCTGAGCAGCTTACTTTCATCGATTTCGTAAAGCATGCCGAACGCGGAATATCGACCTAATACCATATAATACAACTCTTTATATATATCAAGCGGAGCTTTGGCTTCGCTTGTTTTTTTCCCCCTGGCTTGGGTCGCACCGCTATCATACCACTATCATACCACATGAGCATGTGGTATGATAGGCATGAGTCTGTTAGCAGGTTGCTTGCTTCCTTAACTTGGTTATGCTATTATCATAAGCGCAAGGCAGAAGGGATTTCTGCCGGGGAGAGAACGATGAAAAAAACTCTGTGTGTTTGCTTTCTGTTAGCCGTTGTGCTTGGTGTTTTCGCCATACCTCCGGGCTTTAAGGATCTTGAGACTGTAGCCAGGGGGTTTGCCAGGTTCCTTGATTCCGGATGCAGCCTGGATCGCCTGGATAGCAGCCCCATGCGGACTGCGGCAAATGAACCTGTGTATTACGTAGCCCATCTGCAACCCAGGGGTTTTATCATTCTGGCTAATGAACTGGCTGCCCTGCCTGTCGTGGCCTGGTCTGAGGATTCTGATTTTCCTTCAGGCGAACTGCCCGATAACTTTAAATGGTATATAGATAATATTGTGGAGCAATTGGACGGGATTTCTGCCTTGCGAACTGATTTCCGGCATCCGGATTGGGAAAACGCTCTGGCCGGCAACTTCAGCCGTTATGAGGGCACCCGAAGCGTTACTCCCCTTGTTCAAACCACGTGGAATCAAGGCTATCCTTATAACTCTGCCTGTCCGGTCGATGCTTCTGGCCCCGGAGGAAGGGTTTATGCGGGTTGCGTTGCCACCGCCATGGCGCAAATCTGCAAATACTGGAGCTATCCTGCCAGCGGATCGGGATCGTATTCATACTCATCAAGTTATGGCACTCTCTCGGCAGATTTTGCCAATAGCAGCTTCGACTGGGCTGCCATGCCAAATAGCATTTCTTCACCAAATGCTGCAATTGGCGATCTGCTTTATAAATGCGGGGTTTCCTGCCACATGATCTACGGCCCTACCGGTTCCTTTGCCACGGGAGTCAATGCCCTGCATGCCGCAATCGCCAATTTTGGCTATAGTCCAGAAGCAAACTCATACTACAAAAGCAATTATTCCCTATCCACCTGGAATAGTATGCTGCAAAGCGACCTCGATCTGGGTCGCCCCATAGGTTACAGCGGGGGAACAGGTTACAGCGCGCATGCCTTTCTGATGGACGGCTACCAGGCAACGGACTATTATCACATCAATTGGGGCTGGGGCGGGTATTACAATGGCTATTTCTATCTGGATAACCTATCTCCGGCCAGCGGCTACAATTATACAGCCAACCAGGCAGCCCTTTTGGGGGTCTATCCTGCTGTGAACAAACCCGCTACATGCCAGGCCACGCAAAGCGGTAATGACCTGAATGTGAACTGGACTGCCCCGCCCCTAACGGATTTCTATGCCGATTGGAAAGCCTGGGGTGGCAGCAGGGAATATGCAGGTTTTGGCTTCTCCGGTTCTTTAACTTTCGAAACAGCCATCCGCTTTCCGGTCAGTAGCCTGGGAGCCTATCAGAATCGCCAGTTGCAACGGGTTCGTTTCATCGCTAACTCAGCAAATTGCAGCTACACGCTGAAAGTTTACACTGGCGGCAGCAGCACTGATCCAGGAACCTTGGTTAGAACTCAGGCGATCCCCAGCTTCATCCCCGAAACCTGGAATACCGTGGAACTCAGTTCACCCCTGACCATAACCGGAACCCAGGAAATCTGGATATCCATAGCGGTTACCCAAACTACTGACAGCTATCCGGTTAGCCTGGATTATGGTCCCCGGGTTCAAGACTGTGGAAATAAGATCAAAGTAGGAACCAACGCCTGGACAACCCTCTATGCCCTGAATAGCGCTTATGACTATAATTGGACGATCATCGCCGGTTTTGATCCGGGCGCCGAACGTGAAGCTGACAGAGCATTAACCGGATATAAAGTATGGCGCTTGGAACAGAGCCAGATAAATCAGCCAACAGCCTGGACACTTCTGACGCCCTCTGCGATCAGCAATCTGTCCCTGGTTGACAGTGCCTGGTCACAGCTTGGCTCGGGAACCTACCTTTGGGCAGTGAAAGCCATTCACACTCAAGGGATTGAATCAAACGCCAAACTAAGCAATGAGGTGGTGAAGCTGAATGCTCCCAATTCACTTGCGATCAACTATACAACTGTAAATAACCGGATAAGCCTTAGCTGGCAAGCCGTTTCAGGAGCAGCGTCCTACAGGATATACCGCTCCACCAATCCCTTTTCCGGGTTTCAATTGCTGACTACCACTTCCAATACTTCCTGGTGGACAAATCCCCTGCCTGCTGATACCAGGTATTTCTACAGAGTGGTGGCCGTATCACCTTGAGCTGGGTTGATTAGTTACACGGATTTAACGGATCAAACGGATTGACACGGATAAGGGATAGGAACACGGATCTACGCGGGTTCATATATTAATATCAAACAAGTTACCTCATCCCGGACTTGATCCGGGATCTCCTTTAATAGCTGGAGATTCCTGCTTTCGCAGGAATGAGGAGTAAGGACAGGAAAGACGAGACAAAGCGGGAATGAGTTGACGGTTCCATATATCTGATAGAGCCTTCTATCTTAAATATCCGAGAAAATCCGTGTTAATCCGTTCAATCCGTTAAATCCGTGTAACTATTCTCAATCCATCCCAATTATCCTGCGCAACTGCACGATCTTTTGCGCAGCCAGGATTCTGGCTTTTTTCCCGCCTTCCTTCAGGGCACTGTGAATCACAGAAGGTTCTGCCATAAGTTCGTTGTAACGCTCCCGGATCGGGCTTAAATGTGCGTTCATTACCTCGAAAAGCTCTTGTTTCGCATGTCCCCAGCCCATTCCACCCTCCAGATATCGCTTTCTTAGAGCTTCTATCTGTTCCGGGGTTGCGAAGTTCTTGTAAAGGCTGAAGATGCTGCAGGTATCGGGGTCTTTGGGTTCTTCGATGGTCTGGCTATTGGTAACGATGCTCATGACCAGCTTACGAAGCTGTTTTTCCGGTGCAAACATGGGAATGGTGTTGTTATAGCTCTTGCTCATCTTGCGTCCGTCCAAACCCACCAAGGTCTTGCTTTCCTCGTGAGCTAAGGGTTGAGGTATCTTAAAGCCTTCACAGTCATAAACATAATTGAAGCTCTGGGCGATATCCTGTGCCATTTCCACATGCTGAAACTGGTCGTTTCCCACCGGCACAAAGTCTGTATCGAACAGCAGGATATCTGCCGCCATCAAAACCGGATAGGTATATAACCCCATGTTGACGCCATCGTCGGGATCTTTGCCTGCCTCAGCGTTGCTTTGCAGCATTGCTTTGTAGGCATGGGCACGGTTCATCAAACCTTTTGGGGTAAAAGCCAGCAGGATCGTAAGCAGCTCAAAGGTTTCGGGAACGTCGCTTTGGCGATAAAATAAGGTTTCCTGAGGATTAAGACCTGAAGCCAGCCAGGCTGCAGCTATCTCCAAGGTCATCTGTTTCAATTCTTTGGGATCTTTGCTGCTGTTCAAGGCATGGTAGTCAGCGATAAAATAGCGTGCCTGACAGGTTTCGGAAAGCTTAAGCGCAGGCTTGATGGCTCCAAGGTAATTTCCTATATGAGGTATGCCGGTCGGTTTGATGCCGGTAAGCGATACTTTCTTTGTCATTTATCCTTCTTTATAGACTGTGGGCAAACAGGGTAGTGCCCACTACATCATCAATTTCAGTTTTCACAATTTGCCCGGGACTGCAGGTTTGAGATGAAACTACCACCTGGCCATCGATCTCAGGCGCTTGAAACCAGGCTCTGCCGATAAACTCATCTGGTGAATCAGAGCTTGGCTGCTCAATTAGAACATCAATCTGCTGTCCCACAAAAGTTTCCCAACGCGATTGGCGCAGTTCTTCCCATGCCATTTCAAGCTTATCCTGCCTTCTGGCAGCTGTGGAGCTTCTGATCTGGTCCGGCATCAGATAAGCGGGAGTTCCATCTTCTGGTGAAAAGGCAAAAGAACCCATGTGTAACAGCGGAACGGCTTTCAGAAAACCAAGCATGGCATGATAATCCTTCAGCGATTCACCCGGAAAGCCGGTCATCAACGTGGTTCTGATTGCTGCTTGGGGTATGCGCTGTTTGATGCCATTAAACAATTCTATCAGCTCTGCGTTGCTTTTCTTCCGGTGCATGGCTTGAATGATTCTACTACTTACGTGCTGAACAGGTATCTCAAAATAAGGCAATAGCTTAGGGTAACGGTCAAACAGGCTTAGCCACTCCGGTTCAAAGTGATCAGGATGCAGATACATCACCCTGATCCATTCAAAACCATCAATGCCGTGTAGTGCTTCGATTAGTTCTGGTAATGCCTTTCTACCGACCAGGTCCATGCCATATAGACAACTGTCCTGAGCGATCAGGATCAGTTCCTTGGGAAAACGAGCCGGAACGTAAGGTCTGCCTTGGGGGTTGTTAACCTGCCGCTTGGCCAAAGCCGTTGCTTCAGTTACCAACTGGTTTATGGGAACGCTGTGCAACCTGCCCCGGATCGAAGGTATCTTGCAATAACTGCAATAGTTTTCACAGCCGTCACTGATCCGCAGATAAGCATGAAAACCTGCTTCCAGCTGCATGCGCTGAACCGGATTGGCGGTATTTAGCATAGTGGCTAAAGAATCAAAATCCTTCAGACCGATCCACTTGTCCACGCTGGGATAAGCTTCCTGGAAATGCTGGAAATTGCGATTCATAACGCAACCGCTAACGATCACCTGTCCTATCTGCCTGGCTTGTTTAAGGCCGTCAACCGCATTCAACACGTCTTCCAGTTCAGCCAGAGAACTTTGTAGAAAAGCGCAGGTATTGATGAACACAATATCTGCGCCAACTACATTATTGGTTTTCCGGAAACCTGCCTGCCTTAGAATAGCCGCAAACTGCTCGCTATCCACCAGGTTTTTGGGGCAGCCCAGACTTTCCAGATAGTATTTTTTCATTATTTCAGCAGGTGGATAAAGAGCCCGCTGCGTAGTTTGGGTTCAAACCAGGTTGATTTTGGAGGCATGATCTCTCCTGCGTCGGCAATCCCGATCAGCTCATCCATGCTGGTGGGAAACATGGCAAAAGCAACCGCTTCCCGGCCACTGTCAACGCGTTTGACCAGTTCGCCCAAACCCCTGATTCCGCCAATAAAATCTATGCGCTTGTCGGTACGTGGGTCTTCGATGCCCAGTATGGGATGTAAAAGGGTTTTCTGCAGAATGGAGACATCCAGATTTTCCACCACATTGTCTGCGTTCCAGGTTCCCGCTTTGGGGCTAATGTGATACCAGGCTCCATCCAGATACATGCTCACCTGATGCAGCTTGTGGGGAGCATAATCTTCGTTATCTGTAAGGGGATTAATCTCCCAGTTCTCGTGCACCTTTTCCAGGAATTGCTCTTTGCTGTTGCCATTAAGGTCTTTCACGGCGCGGTTGTAATCAAAGATTTTAAGTTGATTATCCGGGAAGATCACGGTCATGAAGAAATTGAACTCCTCTTCGCCGGTGTAGTTTGGAAATTGCTCTCGGCGCACCAAACCAACTTTGGCAGCGCTGGCAGTTCGATGATGCCCATCTGCCACATACAGATAGCGCATCTTGGCGAAAGCAGTTTGGATAGTCTCAATATCTTCCGGCTCAGATACCTGCCAAAGAGTATGACCGATGTTATCGTCAGTTACGAAATCGTATAGAGGGGTTTTTGTTCCTGCGATGTTCCTTACCAGTTCATCGATCTCATCCTGATGCCGGTAAGTAAAAAACACAGGAGAAGAATGAGCATCGCATATATCAACATGTTTGATGCGGTCTGCTTCTTTTTCAGCACGGGTGAGCTCGTGTTTCTTGATTGTGCCGTCCATGTATTCATCAACGCTGGCAAGCCCAACCAAGCCATACTGAGCTCTTCCCTGCATTACCTGTTTATAGATATAAAACATCGGTGCCGAATCTTGAATCATGTCGCCACGCTCTATGTAGCCATAAAGGTTTTCCCTTGCCTTGGCATACACTGCGGGATCATAGAGGTTGGTTCCCAATGGTAGGTCAACCTCTGGTTTTTCCACATGTAAAAAACTGAGAGGATACTTCGCTACTTCAATGCGGGCTTCATCTGAATCCATAACATCGTAGGGCAGCGAAGCAATTAAAGCTGCTTTTTCCGGTACCGGTCTAACTGCTTTGAACGGTTTGAAAATCGCCATTATAGTAACTCCTTATGGTAAATTTTTTAGCAAGCGAAATAGCCAGATGGCGAAATGGCCAAATGGTATTTTAGCAGTTTAGTGATTCTGGTCATGTGAATTGCTCAAACTCAATTGCAATGCACGTATCTGTTTACTGAGAATGTTAAGTTCTTCAAGAATGGGTTTTATCTGATCAATTCCGGCTAATTCACAACGCTCAGATAACAACAGATGTGTTTCAAGCTCGTGTAAACTACCAACAGCAATTCGATTAAACTGGATGAATTCCTTGCTACGGTTTCTCCCCCACCCTTCAGAGATATTGGCCGGTATAGAGTTCGCAGCCCTTCTTATCTGGCTGATCATACCATATCTTTCTTCTTTCGGGTATGCTTTCGTGAGGTTAAAAACCATTACTGCTATATTCATACCACGTTTCCAAACCTCATGATCCTGGTAACTTCTAATCTTGTCCATTTAAATATCTATCTCCGCATAAGTTTTCTTTCTGCCACTTCGCCATTTCGCAACTTGGCCATTTCGCAACTTGGCCATTTCGCCATTTCGCCATTTCGCCATTTCGCCTAATTGTAGTAACTCTCAAGTGCTTTAATCAAGTACAGATGGTCCGTCGTTCCCCCAGTTTCCCTGATGGAGTGCATAGCCCAGATAGGGTTTCCAATGTCCACGGTTTCCAGTCCAAGGGCAGCAGCTACAATTGGGCCAACCGTGCTGCCACAAGGCATATCGCTGCGAACCAGGAACTTCTGGCAGGGAACTTTGGCATTTTCGCAAAGCTGGCGGAAACGTAAAATGCTTTCGGCAACGCTGGCATAGCGATGATTAGCATTGATCTTGATTACCGGGCCCTGATTTATAATCGGCGAATAATCCGGTTCATATTTGTCTGCATAGGATGGATGCCAGGCATGAGCCATGTCGGCACTGATCAGAAAGCTATTTCTGAGAGCCAGGTAAAATTCCTCGCGGGAAAGGTTTTGGGACAGGCAAAGACGTTCCAGAACTTCAGCCAGCAGCGAGGAATCTGCACCCTGGGGAGTGGTGCTGCCGATTTCTTCATGGTCATAGAATATTCCCACTGCGGTCTGTTTGGGCTTACCGGCAGTTTGCAAAGCTGACAGAATGGCATGGGTCATGGCCAGGTTATCCAAGCCCTGAGCGGCGATCATTTCTTTTTCGAAACCAATCAGGGTGGCAGACTTGGCATCGTGCAGGTAAAGCTCGCTTTCAACGATTTGAGTTGCTTGCACTTTCAGTTTTTTAGCCAGATAGGCATATAATGGATTGTCTCCCTGTCCTCCAACGCTTAAGATGGCATTGAGCTGAGTTTGTTTATTATACTCGAAGCCTTCATTGATCTTACGATTCAGATGAATGGCGGCATTGGGTATAATGGCTATTGGATCGCTGATGTGCAGCAGTTCTGTTCTAAAACCTTTCTCTGTTTGAATTACCACTTTCCCAGCCAGGGACAGCTCTCTGTCGATCCAGGTGCTGATAATCGGACTGCCATACACTTCCACTCCGCATCTTACAATTCCCTTATCCACTTTTACGGTTTCTGGTTTCAGTTTCAGGGAGGGACTGTCGAGATGGCTGGCAGCGAGGTTAAATCCTGATTTTGCCATGGGCAGGGAACCGATTACGAAAGCCAGGATAGCAGTATCCTGACGCTGGATAAAGTATTTTCCGTGTTTTTTCAGCTTAAAGGGGCTTTTTTCATCCAGTTCCACAAAGCCAGAATTTTCCAGCCTTAGTTTGATCTGCATACTTGTCTGGAAACGGCAGACGCTTCCATCCAAAAAGGCAAGCAAATCTTTTATCCGGTTATCCATCTAATAACTCCATAGACTTATTCTATTGGATGCTAAGATTTTCAGGCAGGCAAATATGTCAAGCCTATGCCATGGAAGGATATCACTTTCTATCCATGACATTGCCATGCCGCAGCTTTGCCATCGGTCTTACATTAAGGTTGGAACCGATGCCTGAAGGTGACCATGGCGGTAAAAGAAAAGGTTAAAAGCTATTAGTGAATCCCAAAGGGGATAAGCTCCTGCTTTTTCATTGACACAAAATCCCCATGTTCCTTGATGACTTATGTAATCACAAATGGGAGCTGATGTGCAATGCATGATAACGAACTGATCTTTGGTGGTGACTTTTTCGACCTGGAAGAAGAGCTTGCCCCTACAACCGATAAACTGCAATTGCGCGAGGGAGAACTGCGCGAAGTAACGATGCTGTTTGCTGATATTAAGGGTTTCAGTAGTATCTCCAACCTCTTTGACGCGGAAACCATTCATCGCAAGATGGATGAGATAATGAAGATCTTTTCACGCTGTATCGGTTTTTACGGCGGTTTCGTGGATAAATATATGGGTGATGGAATCATGGCGCTGTTTGGAGCAAAGCACACTACTGAACAGGATACCGAACGAGCTCTGCTGGCAGCCCTTAAAATGCAGCAACAGCTCAGGCTGTATAATTCCTTGCTGAATCGCCAACCAGGATTTGAAAAAGTGGAATTGGGGGTGCGGGTAGGCATAAATGCAGGACTGGTTTCGGTTGGCAAAGTGGGTGAAGACCGGGAAGGCGATTTTACCGTGTATGGCCCTGAAGTGAATCTGGCTTCGAGGATGGAGTCCAATGCCCCCGTAAATCGAATTATGCTCCCGGAGAAAACCATGAAGACAGCACAGCGTAATTTTGAATTTGAATCAGCCGGACTGAAAAATGTAAAGGGGTTTGACGAACCTATTGACTGCTTCCTGTTAGTGGGGCCAAAGCTGGATAGCTCCCTACACAGGCGTAATCACAGCACACGCTATATCGGACGTGAGGAAGAACTCCGCCAGTTGCAAAGCTCATTTGACCAACTTGGCCAGTCAAAGGCCATTCCTCTGTTTGGGATCAGAGGTGAAGCTGGACTGGGTAAAACCCGTTTGGTTTACGAATTTGAGCTTGCCAACCAGAACCGGGCAAGGTTTTTGCATGGTGCTTGCAGCGCAGTCAGTCCCACCCCCTTAAACCTTTTTACTTCTGTGTGCGAAACCTTATTTCGGACTACGGTGAACGACAAACCGGAACTGAAGCGCAAAAAGCTTGAAACCGGTTTTGCCGATCTACTCGCCCAGGCTGAGCCAGGTGATGGCGATAAACTTAGGGACATCCAGCCTTTGATCGCATTTCTGTTGGAACTGAAAAGCGATGATCCCCGTTTAAAGCAAAGCGGTACCGACCTGTTGGGACATCTTTCGCAAGCAGTGGAAATCCTGGTTCAAGCGCAGATTGACCGTTCGCAAAGAGAAAAAAGGCCGCTGGTAATGGTTTTGGACGATCTGCATTGGTTGGATGAGGCTTCTGCAAAGGTGCTGGAAAACCTGTTGAACCGCCTTGCCAGAACCCAGGATAACCAACTGCTGATGTTTGTGTTGATGTTCAGGTTGGAGTATGAGCTTCCTGATTACTTTGACCGGCTTGCCAAAATCTGCGAGATTGAGCTTAAACCTCTATCTGAAAATGAAATAAAAATGCTGATCACCAATCATGCCCAATCTCTCAAACTTAGCGCTGAGACTATGGAAAAAGTAGTATCGCTTTCCCAGGGAAATCCGTTTTTCCTGGAGGAGTGGTGCAATTTTATCGGGGATTTACCCAAAACTGACCTGCAGGATTTTCCTGTTCCGGCCAATCTGCATATGCTAATTCAATCGCGTTTGGACAAGCTGCCCCAGGATTTAAGGATGCTGTTGCACAAAGCATCGGTGATCGGACAGGAGTTCTTTGTGGATATCCTGCGTTTCATGGAGTCCAAACTCCAGGATCCGATCGATATTGATGCCACCTTGGGCACCTTGGAAGATCAGGCACTTATCCTGAAAATGCTGGGTTTTGAATATTCCACCTACTTTTTCAAGCATATCACAACCCGTGAGGTGGCTTACAAAACACTCTTAAGCGAAAACCGCAAACTGTTGCATCAGCTTTGCGGAGAAGCCATTGAAGTCCTTTATGCCGACCGTTTGGAAGATTTCACCTTTGCCCTGGCAGAACATTTCAGCCGGGCTGGAATAGAAGACAAAGCAGCCCTATACCTGCATAAGGCTGCCAGCCACGCTGCAGATATCTATAATAACCAACAGGCCTTGCAACTCTACTCCAAACTTCTGGAACTGCCATCCCTGCCTTTGACGCAGGCCTTGGAGACCAGAATGCGGATGGCGGACATCAAATGGCTGACTGGTGATTGGAAAGCTGCTTTGGAAGAGGTGGAAAAGCTGCTTCCGGAAGCTGAGGAAGCCGGGCTTACCAAGCTTTGTTTCGAGATTCACCGTTTTCTGGGAATTGCCGCTTTCTACAAAGCTGATATGCAGAGCAGCAAATCAAGACTCGATGAAGCCGAAAAACTTGCTCAGAAACTGGATGATCCTGTTCTTCTGGCAATCGCTGCGGGAAATCTGGGCAACTGGTTCTTCCAGCAGAAGAATCTTGGCGAAGCCAAGGCCAAACACCAGCAAAGCTATAATCTGGCAGTCCACACCGGTGATTTGCAACGTCAGGCCAAAACGCTTAGCAATCTTGGGCTCATCTATCTGGAAGAGAAGGACTTTGAACTTGCCGAAACCTATTTCAGGCAAAGCCTGGATATCGCCCAGGAAAACAGGCTACGGAAAGAAGAATCTATTGCCTTGGGCAATCTGGGCTGGACAAAGATGCTTACCGGTGATATGGATGCAGCTATACCATTCCTCGAGCAGAAACTGAAGCTGGCTGAAGAGATGAACGATAAACTGGAACTTATTAAGGTGCTGGGTAACATTGGCAACTTAAAACTCAGCCAGGAAGATAACTCTCAGGCAAAGCTCTGTTACAGCCGCATTCTGGAACTAAGAATCTATCTGGGTGATGAAGCAGGGGCAGTGAAAGTGCGGGAGTTTATGGTTCACACCTTTGGGGCTGGAGTATAGGTGACCTTTTATAGCCTTTCAGCCAGGTGGTTGCAAAGTGTCTTGACAAATAACGCCTGATTACTATAATGCTTTTTAGATAAGTTCAATGCAGAAAAAGAGGATAAACATGAAACACTCAGTTTGCCTGTTAATAATAATCCTGTTACTGCTAAGTGCCTGCGCACGGAATCAGGCACCAGCCCAGGAATCAGTCACCAATCTTATTCCACCCAATGTCGCCCCCATCCTGGATGACAACTTTCATCTGAAGAAGAAGATTGCCGTAGGTAGATTCACCAATGAAACCAGAACGGCAAATAGTTTTCTGAATGAAGGCAGCGATACTCCTCAAAGACTGAGCAAGGCTGCCAACGACATTCTGAGTGCCAAACTGGCTCAAACGAAGCGCTTTATCCTGATTGAACGACAGGATGATTTGACCATCGACAAAGAGCAACAAATCGCTAATATCCAAAGCTATAAGATACCAGCAGATTATCTGATCCTGGGTTCGATTTCCGAATTTGGACGCAAGAATACCGGTAACGTAGGCATAATAGATCGCACCAAAAAGCAAACGGCCTTTGCCAAAGTAAGCCTGCGTATTGTGGATACCCGCACAGGAATGGTTATCTTTGGCCAGGAAGGCGCAGGAGAAGCCTCCAGCGAAACGGCTACCACTCTGGGTATGGGTTCTCAGGCCGGGTTTGATGAAACGCTTACCGACAAAGCCATTGATGCCGCAATCAGTAGTGTGATCCAAAACCTGGTTTATAAACTGGCGTCAGATCCCTGGCGTTCATATATCCTGGAAAAGAAAGGCAGCCAAATGTTCATTGCCGGAGGCGCCAAACAAGGAATCAAAGAAGGAGACATGTTCAGCGTTTATCAGCGTGGAAAGCAAGTGATCAACCCCCAAACCAAGCTGCCGTTGGAACTTCCCGGCACCAAACTGGCCACGATAAAGGTGATCCAGTTGATTCCCGGGGACGAATTAAACGAGATTTCCGTGGCTGAAGTGGTCGAAGGCCAGATCAATGCCGAACTTGGTGACCTGTATATAAGCGAAAAGTAGGAAAAACAATGAAATATATCTGGATTTTGGCCGTCATGGCACTTTTGGCCGGTTGCTTTGCCCCACCCTATCTTTATTACGGAAACAGCTCACACGGTTATTACAAAATGCTCAAAAAGCAGGATGCAAAATCCCGGGAGAACTATCAAGAAAGCCTTGAAAAGGTTTTCGAGCGTTCTGCCAGACTGGGAATTCCGGTTCCTCCCGGTCTATATTGCGATTACGCACTTCTGATGTTGGCCCAACAACGGAACGAGCTGGCCTTGGAGTATTTAAACAAGGAAAAAGCAACCTGGAGCGAGGCTCAGCCGTTTATGGATTTCCTGAAACAACGCTACGGATTGACTAATTGAGGGGGGAGAGAAGATGAAACGATTCAGCATTATCCTTTTCGCTGCGTCAATCCTGATTTTGGCAGGTTGTGCTTTCCAACCCTCAACTCTGCAGAGCAATTATCCGAAAATGTATCAAACTCCACCGGTTTCGATCCTCATTCTGCCTCCGATCAACAGAAGCACAGCAGTTGAAGCCAAGGAGTATTTTGCCTGTTCCCTGGCTGAGGCAGTTGGCCGCAAGGGCTATTATACCTTTCCGGTGGAAGCGGTCTTTGGCGTTTTGAGGGATGAAGGCCTTTACGACACCGAAACCTACACCCCGGCAGTAATAGCCAACCTGAAGAAATATTTTGGCGCCGATGCAGTTCTGATAACCGAGATAAACCGCTGGGACAAAGCCTGGTGGGGAACCCATGGCTCCCTTACCATCGATGCGGATTATGCCTTGTTGGGAACTGCCAAAGCCGACACCCTCTGGAATATCCGAGCCCGCACAAAGGTCAAGCTGGAATCGCAAAGCGACAACCTGTTGGGCAAAATGATCGAATCGGCAATCAAAACTGCCTTTGAAGATTATTTCCCCAATAACCACAAAGCCAATCTGGAAACCATGAACCAGACTCTGCCTTTTGGGAAGCATCATCCGAAGTTTGCCACAGATGCCGAAAAGTCGGTACCGCCCTTCAAGGAAATCTTCATCGAGATAAACAAGTAGTTGAGCGATAGGCAAATCAGGATAATACGCCATAGAAAAACAACCGCGTATACTGAAGCTCTCACTACAACCCGGTTCTGGATGCAGTTGTGTTACATTTATAATTACAGACGGGGCTAACCTGATAAAGGGGTGTTCCGGCCACCTGCCTTACCATTAAGGGTGCAATAAGGGTGAATTAAGGGTCGGACGCTTTTTTCACGCTTATTGCTCCCGTAGTTCGGCAAGGAATCATGCTGAGCTAAAAAGCAGATGTTTACTTGCTAAGGAGATACTCATGCGAGAACTGAAAAACTGGACTCTGAATGATCTTATAGAAAGAACATGTGAGTGCTATCCCACCCGACCTGCACTTTCCATGGTGGATGGTGAGCCTATCACCTATGCCCATTTACATGATCAACTTGAGGAAGTCCGCAGCCTTCTGGCTTTACAGGGGATTGTAAAGGGTGACCGGGTAGCCATCCTGAGCCAGAATATGCCTAATTGGGGCATAGCCTATCTGGCGATCAGCACTCTTGGTGCAGTGGTGGTGCCGATCCTGGTGGATTTTCATGTGAATGAGATCCTGCACATCCTGCGTCATTCAGGCACTAAGCTTGTCTTCGTTTCACCGCAGCAATACGACAAGATTGGTTACAGCGAGCTCGATCCTTTCCCTGTGATGATTGATCTTGAGACCTTTGAACCAATGGAACCAATGATCCCGCAAGGAAAAGTAATGGATTTCCTCCAGGATCGCAGCCGTGATATAAACAAACTGAAACGAAAGGCATTGGAAGCTGTAGGTTTGGTCAGCGCGACCGTGCATGAGGATGATCTGGCGGCAATTATTTATACTTCAGGCACCACAGGCAGCTCAAAAGGTGTGATGCTTAGCCATAAAAACCTGGTTCTGGACGCTTATCTGACCCTCAAAATCCAGGAAGTGAACGAAAACGATCGCTTGATCTCAATTCTTCCTCTCCCTCACACCTACGAATTCACCATCGGATTTCTGATTCCCATGATGCGGGGAGCCAGCATCTACTATCTGGATAAACCTCCCACCGCCAGAATCCTGATCCCGGCCATGCAAAAAATCCGGCCTACGATGATCCTCACCGTGCCGCTGATTATCGAAAAGATCTTCAAACTACAGGTGCATCCGCAGCTTACCAAAAACCTGCTGATGCGTGAAGCTTATAAATTGCCGGTTATCCGCAAAGCTCTGCATAAGGTGGCAGGCAGAAAGCTGATGAAAACCTTTGGAGGGAAAATCCATTTCTTCGGCATCGGTGGAGCCCTGCTTTCCTACGAGGTGGAACGCTTCCTCTACGAAGCTAATTTCCCCTATGCAATCGGTTATGGATTAACCGAAACTTCACCCTTGATCGCTGGATGTACTCCATCTGTGGTCAAATTCCGCTCTACCGGAACTGTGTTACCTACTTTACAGGTTAGGATCGATAATCCCGATCCAAAATCGGGTATTGGAGAAATTCTGATCAAAGGCGACACGGTGATGAAAGGCTATTATCGTGATAAAGAACGCACTGATCAGGCTTTTAATCCAGATGGATTTTTCCGGACAGGTGACTTAGGCATTGTAAAACGCAAAAACTATCTTTACATCAAGGGCCGTTGTAAAAACGTGATTATCGGATCCAATGGCGACAATATCTATGCTGAGGAACTCGAAGCCAAACTTAACGAACAGGAAAGCGTTCTGGAATCCCTGGTATATGAATCAAACAAAGCAATTTATGCCAGAGTGTTTTTGAATTACGAGATCCTGGATAAAAACCACGGAATAGGCAAGATGGGCGCAGTTCATGCCGAAAAATTCATCTCTAAGCACCTGGAAGATATCCGCAGACATGTAAACGCAAATGTTTCAAGCTTTTCCAAAATCCATAAGCTGGTGGAGCAGAAAGAGCCTTTCGAAAAAACCCCCACCCAGAAGATCAAACGCTTCCTGTATCAGTAGCTGAGCCAGGTGGAACCTGTATCCCCAGTGCTGGAATTCCCCTCTCTCTGGAATTCCCGTCTCTGACGGGAAAGGCGGAACCGGCGTCACGCCGGTTGTGGAACCGTCATCCTGACGGTTAAAAAAAAAGCCTTCGAGACGAAGGCTTAACCTTGCCTGCGAGACGCAGGCATTCCTGGGGTTGGCATTCCTGTAGCCGACAATACTATCACTTTATTTCAAGTGTAATACCCTTTGGGTAGTGCAAAGGCCATCCTGCTCCAAACGCAGCAGATAGATTCCTGCTGCAACGCTTCTGCCTGTGTTGTCCCTGGCATCCCAATTCAGGCTTTGCGCAGTCCCTATGGCGGAACTTGAAAGGGTAGTAACCTTCTGGCCTTTGAGGTTATACACCGAAACGCTGTAAGGCCGGTTGGCTTTCAAACCTTGCACGGCTATCTGGGTTTCTGAAACAAAGGGATTGGGATGGCAGCTTAGTTCCAGCTTATCCAAAGGCAATTCCGGGATTTCTGGATTGCTTACCGCCTCATTGAAGTCCAGCACACTTAGCTGCCAGCGCTGGCAAACATAAGCTTTGTGATCAATTAGCTGAAAATCCAAAAAGTTCTTGCTTTCATCGCTGTAGAATCCCGTTTGTTCCGGCTGAGCAGGATTGCTGAGGTCATAAACGCAGAAACTGTGATCACCAGAGGTGAAGAGATAGTTGTCCACAATCTTCAGCTCTTTGATCCCCAGGGCATTGGGTTTGAAAGCTAAGAGCTGAGGGCTTTGGGGCGTGCTGATGTCATATATGTAGAGACCAATATCTGCCTTCGCCAGAGCCAGAATATTCCCGGACAGGCAGATATCCTGTATGGCGATATTATTGAACATGGTATTTACCAAAACCGGCTGTAGCGGATCACTGAGATCAAAGATCTTCAGTCCTGTGCTGCTGATCGCATAGCCATGGCTGTCAGAACTGACCATCTTGGAAGTATAACCGAAGGGGGAATTGATATCCTGAAACGAATTCTGCAGATTTACATCGAAGTATACAGTGTTGGAAAATACATAAGGTCCCACATCAAGCAGCGGATAAGAAGCGGGATACTCATGGTATTCACCCGGAGGCCAACTCTGCCACTGGTTTTGCAAGGCTGGCACACCCTCATTATCAATAACCCATTTATAGATGCTATAGAATGAACTGCTGAATACGAATCCCTCCTTTTCCAGGAAGAAATCCGTGTTTTTCAGAAACAGCGGTTCCTGACTGAGGTTATTGGTATTCAGCGCCAGGCCGGAATTGAAGAGGACATAGTCCCCCAGTTTTGCACAGCAAATAAGGCTATCTTTCTGCAGGGAAGCCTGTTTGGTGCAGGAAGTGGGGCTGCTTAAATATATATCTGCCTGCCAGTAGCTTACATTTGCCACAAAGAGATTGCCACAGGCATCGAACTCACCCCCATACTGAAAGTTGCTTGCCGGAATTTCAGGCATTGCGACCGGGGCAGCAGGATTGGAAAGATCGAAGCGAAGATAGCTGTCGTTTATGGTCCTGTTTTCTTCGATCAGATAAGGAGTATTCTGGATGTAAAGCCAATTTCCTGCTGCTTTTAGGTCGAGTGTCCCAGGATAGGGTAAACTTTGCAGCGGAATGGGAACCGAGCCTGCTAACACAGGAGCAATAGGATCGGCTAAACTATAGATAGCTAAGCTGGCTGCACCAAGATTCTCCACGTAGAGATAGTCCGTTTGGCTTTCCATTTCCAAACCGCAGATTTGGATTGTATTAGATAAAATCGGATAGGGAGGTTGGCTAACGTTTACCACTGCCAGCCAAAAGGGGCCGGATGAATTGTAATAACTTACATAAACATAAGTCCCACGCAGCTCAATGCTTGACGTTGGATGCTGCAACAAAGCTTCACTAACAAGCACTGGAGACAAGGGCTGGCTGTAATCCCAGATTTTAAATCCATAATCCTCCAAAACATAAACTAATGATTCTTCTACAATTGACTGCTGGCAAGGTGCATAGTTGTTCATAACCGTTCCAACCCATACAGGATTGGCGGGATCGGCAATATTAAAAACCTGTAGCTGGCCCAATTGCTCATAGAAATAGAGGTAATTCCCCACTACCAGCAGATTGCCGTAATCGGTGGCTTGCGGATCGGCATAAACATCGTCTGCAAGTTTGTAGTGGCCAAGCATTTGCGGTTGGGCCGGGTTTGCCAGGTCAAAGCACATCAGCATGTGTTCTGATCCGCTTAGCCAGAGTTTATCACCCAAGAGCTGTATATCGCAAATCTTGCCAAGCGACAGCATAAGTTCGCTGTCCAAAGAGATATTCTGGCCGGTTTGAGCGCTCAGAACCGCAAGCGCAACAAGCATCAGGACTATAAAAACAGTGTGCTTCATGGTCTCCTCCAGCTTGAGTAAGCAATTGAAATCTATATAAGCAACTATTATTCCAAGACTGAGAATAGTTTAGGGCGTTTTAATACCTGTTATTGAGAAGGGACAGGCAAGACCCTTCTTTTTCGGGTATTGCCCTCCATTAACCATTAACCACTAACTATTAACGACTAACCCTATATCTCTTCCGCATCCTGTCCATAGATCTCTTTGAAGCGGATATTATCGATCTCTGAGGGCAAGCCTTCGAACACCTTTTGTCCGTCTTTGAGAGCCAGAACCCGGTTTCCGTAGCGACGAGCCAGAGACAGGAAATGCAGCGAGCAGATTATACTTATCCCTTCCCTGTTTATTTCTCCCAGGTATTGCATAATGCTGTCTGCGGTGGCAGGATCCAGGCTGGCAACAGGCTCATCGGCAAGGATCAAGGCAGGATTTTGCATCAGGGCACGGGCAATGCCAACCCTTTGCTGTTGGCCTCCGGAAAGCTGACGCACCTGCTTGCGGGCAAAGTCCTTCAGTCCCATCCGTTGCAGATTGTGATAGGCCAATTCATAGTCTTCCTTGCTGAAAGGGGCGGTGACGGAATGATAGCCCAGCCGTCCGCTGAGGACATTGGTGAGCACCGAAAGGTTCTTTACCAGATTAAATTGCTGAAAAACCATTCCGATCTGTCTTCGGTAATGCCTTAGCTGAATTCCCTTCAGGTTGCAGACATCATTACCCCGAAAGCTGATCTGTCCTGAAGTAGGTTCGATCAGCCGGTTAATACAGCGCAGCAGCGTTGATTTTCCACTGCCTGAAAGACCCAGCAGAATTACAAAATCACCTTCGTTAACAGTAAGGGAAAGCTTATTGACGGCCAGGCTTTTGCCGTCGTAACTTTTATTCAGATCGTTGATCTGCAGTAGTATCTTACTCATTTAAGCAGGTCAGCGGGATTCATATTCATGGCTTTCAGGGTTTGGCGAACCACGTCGTAATCCTTGTCTGAAGCACGCTCCAACCCATCAATGTCGTAAAGTTCCTTCAAGATTTTCTTGCCTTCTGCGCTTTGTCCGTAGCGGTAAAGTGCTTCCAACACCTGGCTTTCAAGTTCGGCGGGCAGGCCTTTGCGGAAGGTTACGGTATCATTGGGAATCCAATCCGTATAGTCCACAATGCCAATCTTATTAAACACGTCCGGGTGTGTTTCCAGCAGTTTTTCACGGGCATCCATCGGTTTTCCGGTAGGGTCTGCGGGTGACCAATAGGTGCAGGCAACGTCAGCCCGACCGCTATAGACCGCCAAAATCGCCTGAGGATGACCGCCGGCAAAGAAATAATCCTTGGGGGTGACACCCTTTTGCTTGAGAACTGCGGAAGGATAAATATAACCTGAAGTGGAAGCCGCATCGGTATAGGCGATCACCTTGCCATTGATATCTGCCAGGGTTTTTATGCCTGAATCGGTTCTGGCTACGAACTGGCCACGGTATTTGGTAAGCCCGTTGCGCACTGTCATCAGTTCCACCTGAGCGTCATATTTCTGTTTGGCAAGCACATAAGCGTATGTAGGCAGCCAGGCGACATCTGCCTGATAGGTTCCCAGGGCTTCGATCACGGCAGCATAACTGGTAGGCACCGCCACTTTGAAATTAAAGCCGGTTTCCTTGCGCAAATAAGCGGCAATCGCTTCACCGCTTTGCACGACCCTTCCGGCTTCCATGGAGGGGACAAAAAACATTTTCACGGGGTTCTGCTTGGAACCCAGTTTGCGGTTTGCCTTGGCCAGACGCGAGTCCTGAGTCCCGCAGGCTGAGAACAGCAGCAGAGCTGCAAGGGTAAGTATTATCAATCTCTTCATGAGCATTTACACTCCTTAAGTCAAGGATATATGCAACATTCCTGAAACAGCGCTGGCAGGTCAAGCAAAAAGTGATGCGGGGATAATGCCGGGAACAAATGAGAGGGCAATAAGGGTCAAATAAGCGTCGCACCCTTAATTCACGCTTATTGGACGCTTAATGCCTCCAGGAGAGGTGTCTCTCTCATGGCATATCTTATCAAGGATCAAGCTGATGCGGTTTATTCCGTATCGAAAGCCAGTACCCTAAAGAACCTGCGGTTTTGCCCGGTAGTAATAAGCAGTTCGGGCGTAGAGCTTATTCCGATCAGGTTTGCGGGGTTAAGGGGCACAGCGGGATCATCCGAAGCATAAACCTTGTAGCGGATCTGGTTTACCTCCGGGTAGCTGTTTCCCTGCCAGGTTCCTTCCGTAACCTCTTCCCAGGCAAGGTTATACTGGTTTTGGCTTGCCCTTGCTAAACTGACGTTGCGTGGTGCCATAGGTGGAATATTATCCACGCTGTAGCCGATTTTTGATACCGATGGCCAATATCCCTGAGCATTGTGATAGATCACACGGTAGTAAGCGGCATGGGTTCCTGTGGAAGAAGAATCCTGCAAAGTTGGCACGATCAGACCATAATCGGCATTATTAACTGCTGGCACCTGAGAAAGGTAATACCAGGTTCTATCCCCGTCCCACCAGCAGATATCCTGCTCTTTGTGGTTCAGCACGTTGGGCAGTTCATCCGGACTGGTTATCAGCAAAGCAGACTCCCGGCTACCTCCTTCACGCCAGATGGAATAAAATGCTCCAGCCTGATAACTTGTATCCAGATCGTTACATAGCCAGACCAGATCGAGCTGGTGCCCCTGATCGTTTGCCACATCAGCCGCCCTGTAGATAATGGGTTTCAGCTTGCGTGAATACATCCCCATATCCACAATGCTGCCGTCCGCATCCACAGGCAGAATGGGATCACCCTTGTCTATGCATGGTGAAAGGGTTTGCAAGGTCCAGTCATGCAAAGTGGGATCGGAAGTGTCCAAATGTGTTGAGGTTGGATTTACAAACAAGGGGTCGGATGCAATATTCTGGAGGTAATTTGACCCATAAATCATGGTTCCGCCAATCCCGGACTGCCCGCCCTCGATACAGGAATAACGAACATAGAGGTTAGAGCTGGAGTTTTGGATCGCACCCAGATTATTTCCCCACAGAATAGAACTATTGATTCTGACATTTGCGTTAGAGATCAGGCCTTTGCCATAGTTGTTCACCAGCAGGCAATTGGTGATATCCACTAACTGCGATGCGTTGGTTACTATGATTGCATTAGCGGCATTATTTGCGATCATCTGGCGGTAAAGGATTCCACTGCAGTAAGATATATTTATCACACTGGCAGTCTGGTCGAAGCCCTGGTTCCTGATCATGCTGTTGCCAGTAAAATTACTCAGATTGTAGTTTTCAAATTTAATCATTGATCCATTATAGTTTATAATATTGCCGTCAAAGCGGTTATTACGGATTCTGGGGCTTCCGTAATGTACCCACAAAGTAGGATAGCCACTGCCACCATTATTACTGAAGATACTATTCTCGATAATGGCATCAGTATAATCCAGAATAATCACCGACCACATGGAGTTACAGCTGTTATCAGTTATCTGGCAATTGCTTACCCTAACTTTGTTGCTGTTGGAGATTATGATTGCCGAGTCGTTGCTGCGTTCTATCAATGCATAATTTATCAGTGAGGAATCAGTTGGAGTGTATGTATTGATAAGTTTCACACCTCCCCAGGTTGAACCGCTACTCAGGGATGTAAGGGTTACCGGTGCCCCGAAATCGCCCATTACTTTCAAAACGCCTTCCACATACAAGCTTTTACCAGTGTCAAAATGCATGGTAGTCAAAGCAGGAATTGTAAATGTTTGCCCGCTTGGAACATATATGTTTCCAACCGGATAATAGGTGCCGGCTGCCCAGTTTCCTGCTCCCAGGGTGTTTGAGTAACTTAAGTTCACATTGTCGATATACCAGCCGTCGATGTTATAGTTATTCCCGCTGAACCAGAAGGCGATGTAAGTGGTTTGAGACATGCCTTTGTCGTAACTGATATTAACCGTCTGCTGTGTAGCAGCAAAGCCTGTGGTGCCGGTAAGCGACCAAAGGGTAGTCCAGTTACTAAGATCCCGCGAAATCTGAACTCCGATCGTGTAGGTTGTGCTGCTGCCTTCATAATCATCCAGTAAATGCCTGAAGGACAGGGTCATATCATGCATGTTCCGGCTGTCGAAGGAAGGTGAGATAAAGCGATATTGCCCATTGGCTGAAGGTTGGTAAGTCATGCTTAGTTCTGGGGCAGTCCCTCCTGCATTGGCAGAATTTACTACCGCCCAAATCGAGGTGCTGGGTCCGGTCCGTGTCCAGCCGACGGGAAAAGTTCCTACTGTGTTAAAGGTTTCATTGATGACTTCAACTGCCCAGAAAGCTGTCCAAAATAAGCAAAAACATACAATCAATACGTTTTTCATTTCTAACTCCTTGCTTATAGCTTCACATTTTTCATTATTTGATTGGCATTGGGGCTGTCAAGTATAATTTTCTGCTGATCAGGTGGTTATCCTTATGAATCTTAGGTACTACGAAAAACCGGGTTAATCAGCCAAATACCCATAATCACGGTGACCTGTTATTCAGATTGCGCTTGACAAAAAGGCTTCCCTTTCCTGGATATTTGGCAATGCGAAACAGGTTGATAGCAAAGCTTTTACTTATGGTGGCGTTTTTTAGCCCGGGGCTTTTTATCCCCCTTGAAGGCAAGACCGAAAAGCTGATCTTGAAAGTTTTTGAGCTGCCTGACGTCCGTAAGACCGATGCCTACACCAAAGCCAATCTGGCCGTGATCGAAGCCTTTCGCAAAAAGCATCCTGAGATCGAGTTGCGTGCCTATAGCGGGATCATGATCGAGAACATGGATCTCGATGCCGGACCGCTAATGGCAATTGCAGGAGGCGTGGCACCTGATATCATCTATGTAAACTTCCGTCAGTCCGATACTTACATCCAAAACAACTTCCTTTATCCTCTCGATGAATTCATCGCCGAGCAAAACCCTGAAGAGCTGAATCTACGTGTGGAAAAGCCAGTTTGGCAGGTTATCAAACGCAAAAAAAGCGGTAATCCGCAAGAGCAGGTTTGGGCGTTGCCCTATGAAACCCTGGTGCGGGTATTGATGTATCGTAAGGACGCCTTTCGCAAAGCGGGATTAGACCCCAACAGGCCACCAAAAAACTGGCAGGAATACTATGACTATGCCAGGCGGCTTACCATCCCTTCGGAAGGGGCTTTTGGCACCATTCTGGCTGCAGGTCCTCAGGCTGCCTACGACTGGATCCAATTTCTTTGGGCAGCAGGTGGCGATGCCGTAAAATTCGATCCTAAGACCGAAGAATGGTATGCCAGTTTTGGCAACGAAGCAGGTGTGAAAGCCATGGAGTATTACCTCAAGCTTGCCGCAACCAGGTGGAAAGACTTCAGTGGCAAGCCCCAAACCGGTTTTGCCATCCGGGAAGGCGAATGGGGCTATATGTGGCAGGAAGGCAAGATCGGGATGCGGATGGACTACCTCAGCCAGCAAAACCTGGGCGGTAACTACGATCCCAATCTGTTTGGCTTTGCACCCAGTCCCTCAGGTCCCAGCGGGCATGGCGGAAGCGAGATCAATTGCCGCATGATGGGCATTTTTTCCGGGGCGGGCGAAAGCAACAATGCCGGGTTGGGGAAGCGCGATCCAAAAAAGGTCAAGCAAGCAGCCTGGGATTTCATCTGGTTTTACGACAGCGAAGAAGCACGTCAAATCCGCATGAAGGTGATGGTGGAAAGCGGCTATGGCAAAATGCAGAATCCGGTTTTCCTGAAACGCTATGGCTATGAGGAATACCTGAAACAAGCACCCCTGGGCTGGATGGAGACTTTCGAGCAGGCTTTGAAGTATGGCAAGCCAGAACCTTTTGGCAATAACTGCCAGAAGGTCTACGAATTCATGACCTACCCCTTGGAGCAGCTTTTAAGCCTGGACATTGCCGGAAAGCTTGGCTCTTCCGAAGCAGAACGCAGAGCCAGAATCCGAGCAGTATTGCAGGCAGCAGAAAAGCGAACCAATGAGCAGATGATCGGCAGGCTCGACCCTAAGGTAAAAGCATTCAGAGAAAAGTTTGCCCTTCTGGCGGCATCGTTGATCCTG
Organism: uncultured Candidatus Cloacimonas sp.; assembly: GCA_964572925.1. Lineage (GTDB taxonomy): Bacteria > Cloacimonadota > Cloacimonadia > Cloacimonadales > Cloacimonadaceae > Cloacimonas. The sequence continues at coordinate 41,979 of CAZNGW010000008.1, forward strand.
CTTGCTTTCAGCTTTACTCTGTGGAGGGTTTGGCAGCTCTTAACGCCTGAACATAAAAGATATAGCGGACTCAGCAACCGCCATAGAATGTGGGTGATCCTGCTTCTGGCACCAGCTGTGCTTACAATTCTTGTCTGGAAATATGTTCCCATGGTCACGGGCAGCCTGATGGCCTTCAAAGATTATCACATCGTGGGTGCCAGCCCCTTCATCGGACTGAGTAATTTTGCTGAGGTGCTGTTTGATGCCACCTGGTGGGCAAGCGTAGGCAGAACTCTATATTACATGTTCCTTTCCCTGGCCTTGGGTTTTCTACCGCCAATAATTCTGGCGATAATGTTGCAAGAGGTTTCGCATGGCAAGATCGCCTATCGCGTGATTTACTATCTGCCTGCCGTAATCAGTGGCATCATAGTGATTTACCTCTGGAAACTGCTATACAATCCCTCGGACGCAGGAGGTCTGAACCAAATCCTGCTGGCTTTGGGACTGCCGAAAAGCATGTGGATAAAAGATGAGCACCTGGCTATGCTATGTGTAATATTGCCAAGCGTTTGGGCTGGGATGGGACCCGGCAGTCTGATCTATCTGGCAGCGTTGAAGAACATTCCAAATGAGCTTTATGAAGCTGCGGACATCGATGGAGCAGGCTTCTTTGCCAAGTTGCGCTACATCGTGTTCCCCAGTCTGAAAGCGTTGATCATCATCCAATTCATTGCCGCCTTTATAGTTGCGGCGCAAAGCAGCGATTTCATTCTGGTAATGACCTTTGGCGGACCCAACGAGGCTACCCGGGTTGCCGACCTGTTGATCTTCGAAAAAGCCTATCTGTATCTGAAGTTTGGACTGGCAACCACAATGGCCTGGCTGCTCAGTTTGCTGCTGATGGGATTTACCGTGTTGCAGATCAAATACTTAAGCAAGCTGGAATTCCGGGCGGCAAGGGGAAACGATGACTAAGGTGTTTTCCTCTCTATACCGCTTAAACTACATCATTCCGGGCTTGACCCGGAATCTCATGGGCTTTGGGAGATTCCTGACCTTCCTTTCACTGGGGAAATCTTTCTCGGAAAGTGTAGAAAGGCGGTTTGGCAACCGCCAGTACCCAAATACACTCATTCCGGGCTTTACCTGGCGTCTCATGGGCTTTGGGAGATTCCTGCTTTCGCAGGAAAGAGGGGTATGGGAGCAGGAAAGAG
>CAZNGW010000008.1:43277-58062 GCA_964572925.1 uncultured Candidatus Cloacimonas sp.
GCAGGAAAGAGGGGTATGGAAGCAGGAAAGAGGGGAATTAGACTCCAGACCCGGAAAAGGCAGTTCATCGTCCCCAACTCCCTTCCCCCAAATTACTTCCTGGCAATTACACCCCCCTCATGACACTATCATACCACGTGCTCATGTGGTATGTATGCGATATGATAACGTTATGATACCAGGCCGGGGTCAGGCATGAGCATTATCGGCAAAGTGGGACGCAAAACAAGCCGGGTAAGGGCTCTGAACATCTCTATCCACGGTCTTCTGCTGTTGGGCGCCCTTACCATGATCTATCCCTTTCTGCTGATGCTCAGTTCTTCTGTTAAGAGTGCAGTCGACAGCCAGAAAATGTCCCTTCTACCGGAGTTTCTTTTTAGCGATAAAGTGCTGTTCCGCAAATACCTGGAGTCGCGTTACAATGAGGAGAGCTCACGCCTTGCCGATAATTATCCAGGTCTGTTCAACAGCTTTACGGAAGTGGAACCTCCTGAGACTCCCGATCCATCTATCTACAAGCTGTGGAAGGAATTTCTAAAAGAAAAAAGCGGAGAATTCGGAGTCTATGACTACTACGTAGCTGAGCAATATGGCCGGGGGGTATATCCCCTGAACCAACGAGCCATGCGTTCGATCTTACGCAAAGAAAATGGGAACAACCTCACTAACTTCAATAACCGCTATGGCTTGGGAGTGCAAAGCTGGGAACAGATCGTGATCGAGGAAAAGGACATCATCACCCGCAACTATCATAGTGGCGGAAATGGCTATCTTGGCAGATACGAACGCTTTAAAGAGCAAATTGAGCTTCGCCATCGAAACTACATTAACCTCGACGGCAATTTTGCTGTCATGGAGCTAATGCCTGCTTATAACGGCGATCTGAAGGCTTTTAACCAGGCGATGGGGACATCTTACGCTTCCTGGACGGCTGTAATTCTGCCCTCTTCCGTCCCGCCTGAAGGCAATCCCCTGCGCCCTTTGTGGATTCACTATGTGCAGAGCTATCTGAATGTGCATCATGTGGTTATAGCGGATGATAAACTGGCTAAATATGCCCAAAGCAGATCAGCCCTGCATGATGAGGATGACTATACCTATCTGGTGGAAAACCTTGCTGCACCTGAAGATCTGGAGGTTCGCAGTATAAATAACTCCTTCCGGAACTGGCTGAAAGAAAAATATCCTGCCACTGGACATAGTCCTTTGGCAAAGCTGGGTGGATTCAACAGTTTTAATTCAATCAAGCTCAGCGAAGAAATTCCCAAAGACAATATCTTTGCTCAGGATGACTGGCTGGATTTCGCTGTTGGCAAAGCACTTAGGTCACTGGAACTGAAGCCCGGTTCGCAACAGGATTTCATTCAATACCTCAAAGGGTTTTATGCCCTGCCGGACAGCAGTTTGGATATTGCAAAGCTGAATCGGGAACTAAACACCCATTTTGACAGCGAACTGAACCTCTATCCGGCCAAAACGCTGCCCGAAGGGAAATATGGTGAGCTATGGAAGGGTTTTGTCCGAAAAGTAAGTCCTGTCCATTTGCTGCTGAAGCTCAGTCCTGAATTGCAAAACGCATATTCTCAGTACCTTGTAGCCAAATATGGCAGCATAGATGCTTTGAACCAGCGTTGGGGAAAGGTTTGCCCCGATCCCTCTGCTTATCCCTTGCCGCTGCAGCAGATCGAGTATCAGCTAATGCAGGAAAACAAGGGCAGCATAAAGTGGGAATTTGTCAAACGCAACTATGCCATGGTGCTGGATCAGATGCTGAATGATGCCCGCAGTTTGCGTAACACCCTGATCTACTGTCTGTTATCCATCCTGGTCGCCATCACGGTTAATCCTTTGGCAGCCTATGCGCTCAGTCGCTTCAAACCACGCTTAAGCTATCAACTGATCATGCTTTTCATGCTGACCATGGCTTTCCCGGCAATGGTGATGGGGATTCCGAACTTCTTGATGCTGAAGAAACTGAATCTTTTGAATACCTTTTGGGCGCTGATCCTGCCTGCTGCAGCAGACGGCTACTTTATCTTCCTTCTAAAGGGCTTTTTTGACAGCCTGCCCAAAGAGCTATACGAAAGCGCACAGCTTGATGGCGCTGGTGAATTCAGATTATTCTGGCAGTTCACGCTTTACCTTTCCAAGCCGATCCTGGCTGTGATCGCTCTGGGAGCCTTCAATGCCGCTTACCGCAATTTCCTCTTCGCTTTCATCATCTGTCAGGATCAAAGCATGTGGACTCTGATGGTGCACATCTATCAACTGATGCAGCGTGCCAGCCTGAATGTTGGTTACGCTGCTTTGGTGATTGCTGCCATCCCCACCCTGGCAATCTTTATCTTCTTCCAAAATATAATCATTAAAGGCATCGTGGTGCCGATGGAAAAATAGTATTTGTAGAGGCGGATGCCCAATCCGCCTTTTAAGTTGTAGGAGTAATATTATGCATCTCGATAAAATCCACTTGGAGCGTATCCGCAAGTTTATCAACCGCTTAAAGCAGGATGTTTATACTGATAAACATGAGCTAAGAACACTATTCTGTTACTGCCAGGATAGGCCGATTCCCTATGCTGAAATAGACATACAAAGCTGGTCGGAAGTGAAGAAAGGTGAAGTTTGGGGTAAAACCTGGGGCTCGGCCTGGTTCCGTTTTACTGCGGAAGTGCCAATTGAGCTTGCCGACAAGGAGATAGGAGCCTGGATCGACCTCGATTCTGAAGCTTGCGTTTGGAAAGATGGAATTCCCTGGTTGGGATTGACCAATAAAGTTGATTGGTATCATAATGCCGGAAAATACTATGTGCCGATTAGTAAGCAAGCCAGGATAGGTGAAAAACTTGAGATACTGGTGGAAGCCGCTGCCAACGACCTCTTCGGTGCAGGAAAAGCTGAATACAAAATGGTGGAAGCCTCGTTGGTGGTTTTTCATCCTGAGCTGCTTGGCTTGATAATGGATATGGAATTGCTCTTAAATCTCGCGGAAAACCTGCCTGAAAAGACAGTTAGACGCCAGAAAATACTCTATGGCCTGAACCGGATTTGCGATCTCTGGCAGGACGGCAAAGGCTTTGCTAAGTGCAAGGATATTGCACTGGGATTGCTCTCCAAACCAGCTAATGCCAGTGCGTTAACGGCATACAGCGTTGGCCATGCGCATATCGATCTGGCCTGGTTATGGCCGGTTCGCGAAACCATCCGGAAAGGCGGAAGAACCTTTGCCACTGCGCTCAGACTGCTGGAAAGCTATCCTGAATACGTCTTCGGTGCATCCCAAGCCCAACTATACCTGTGGACGAAAGAGCATTATCCTTATCTTTATCAGCAAATAAAACAAGCAGTTACGCAAGGCAGATGGGAAATCCAGGGTGCCGGCTGGGTGGAGTTTGATACCAACCTTACGGGTGGCGAATCCATCATCCGGCAGATGCTATATGGTAAAAGGTTCTTCTCTGAGGAGTTTGGAATCAGCCCAAACGTGCTATGGCTGCCTGACTGCTTTGGTTTTAATGCCAATCTGCCGCAGTTAATGCAGGGTTGCGGGGTTAAGTTCTTTATGACGCAGAAACTCAGCTGGAACGAATCCGACACCTTTCCCCACAATCTGTTCAGGTGGCAGGGTATTGACGGCTCTGAGGTTTTGGCGCATCAGCTTCCCACCCATGACTATAACTTCTCCAATACCCCCAAAGCCTTTTTGGAAACGGAAAAGCGCTTTACCCAGAGTGAAACAAACAGCGAATTCCTGAATCTCTTTGGCATCGGCGATGGAGGTGGCGGTCCCGGAAAGGAACATATCGAATATGGACTCAGGCAACAAAACCTGGAAGGGGTCAGCCGTTTCAAGTTTGCCCCTGCAACGGAGTTTTTTGCCAAGCTAAGCGAATATGATCCCAAAGAGTTACCGCTTTGGACGGGTGAGCTTTACCTGCAGTTCCATCGCGGCACCTACACCACCCAGGCTTTGATGAAAAAGAATAACCGCCTCAGCGAGAATATGCTGCACGATGCTGAGCTGCTGGCTGCCATAACTGGAAAAACCTATCCTCTTGAGCTTAGGCAGATCTGGCAGGACACGCTGCTGATGCAGTTTCACGACATTATTCCCGGTTCCTCAATAGGCTGGGTCTATCGCGATGCCGCAGAGCTTAGTGCCAAAAACCAGGCTGCCCTCTCTGAAATCACTGAAGAAATGATCAGAGAATTGTCAGGCAAGGTTTGTTCAGCAGGTGCGTATCTGCTGTTCAATGCTCAAGCCTGGAGCAGGAAAGCCTGGATCAACCTTCCGGGTTTTGATCCCGATCAATTGACAAAGGTGGAAGTTCCTGCCTGCGGCTACCTCGTGATCGCTGCTCCGGAAAAGCAAAGTCCTGCCAAACATCCTTTTACGGGAATCATGGAGAATGATTTGGTCAGAGTTCAGCTAAGCGAAGGGGGAACTATCCTTAGTTTTTATGACAAAGAAGCCGATAGAGAGATCTTGGCAGCTGAGTCCAATATCCTGAAGCTATGGGAAGATGAACCCAACAACTGGGCTGCCTGGGACATAAACCATTTTTATCGGGAAACTGTTCCGGCTTTGCCAAGTGAGGTTAAGCTATTGGAAGAGGAAAGCTTTGAAATCCCGGAAACGCACTGTAAAGCTGTTTTTTTGCTGAAACACGGCAACAGCACCATAAGACAGACGATCGAACTGCGTCAGGGAGAAAAGTTGCTCAGAATAAACCACGAAGTGGATTGGAAAGAGCATCATAAGATGCTGCGAGTGCATTTCTATCCGGCAATTCAATCCTTAGAAGCAACTTACGAAATTCAGTTTGGAGTGGTGAAGCGTCCTGCCAGGCTGAACACCAGTTGGGATAAAGCTCTCTTTGAGGTTCCGGCTCATAGATTTGCCGATCTCAGTCAGCCTGACTATGGAGTTGCCCTGATCAACGATTGCAAATATGGTTATCGCGTTGTGGAAGGTGAAATGGAACTGAATCTCCTGCGTAGCCCGGCCGACGTTGATCCCGAAGCGGATATTCATAAGCACATATACAACTATGCTTTCTACCCGCATCGGGGTTCTTACGAACAAAGCGACGTTACGATGGTGGCACACTGCTTCAATAGCCCGTTGAAGGTAGTTCCCGCCAACCAGAACCTGATTGGTAGTTCCGTATCTTTTTTTGAACTTAGCAAGGGAACCGTGAAGCTGGAAACCGTGAAACCTGCCGAAAACGGCAAAGGGATTGTGTTAAGGCTTTATGAATATGCAGGTTGTAACGTAAAAGTGCAGCTAGCGAGCAGACTTGCATTTATGAAACCTGAGCTTTGCAACATGCTGGAAGAGGTGATAGATACAGATAGTCAGCTCAACATTGCTAAGGAAGCTGAAGATTGGATGCTCGAACTCAGCTTTAAACCCTTCGAGATAAAAACGCTGCGGTTATCATGAACATGTTTCAAGCTAAGCAATGCCGAAAGGAATGCCTGCGTCTTCGCAGGGAAGGCGTAACCGGTCTCCGACCGGTTTCAGCAAAGGGTCAGAGACCCTTTGAGCCTTTCCCGTCAAAGACGGGAATTCTGCTTCCCACGGCTATCGACCAGATCCCCCTGATCCCAAGACCCAGAAAGGTATTGCTTAACCCGGGTTTTTTGAATCTAACGGATTCCGTAGCTCTCTGGATAGAACCTGAAACCACAGACATAAAGTCTCTGCAGAAAGCACTTGATAAAAGATTAAAATACATGAATTTACCTGTTCTGCTACCTGTTAAGCCATACCAAATAAAGATTCCCAAGCCTGAGAACTGGCAGGCTGAAGCCTATAGACTGGTAATCGAGGCTGGAGGTATAATGGTTTATGGGGAATCAAACGGGCTAAAGCACGCCCTGCAAAGCCTTATACAGCTTATCTGGTGGGCTTATTACCATAATGAAATGCAGTTACCTTACCTGACAATAGAGGATTATCCAGAATGTGAATGGCGGGGATTGCATCTGGATGTAAGCCGGCATTTCTTTGCGGCAGAAGAGGTTTGCAGTTATTTAGACAAAATGGCAAGCATAAAACTAAACCGTTCCCACTGGCACCTAACTGACGATCAGGGATGGCGCATCGAAAGCCATAAGTTCCCCAAACTGAACACTATAGCTGCCTGGCGCAAGGAATCCGACGGCAGCAGTTATGGCGGTTTTTACACTCAGAAAGAGATTAAACGAGTTGTCAGATATGCCACTGAGCTTGGCATTGAAGTGATTCCCGAGATAGACATACCGGGGCACAGTCAGGCTATCCTGGCTGCGGACAATGAATTGGCATGTTTTCCCAAAGCCTTCGAAACACTGAATTGTTGGGGCATTTCGGAAGATATCCTGTGTGCCGGAAAAGAAGCAACCCTCAGTTTCCTGAAAGAGCTGTTCAGCGAAATCACCGAACTTTTTCCGGGACGCTATGTTCACTTGGGGGGAGATGAAGCACCCAAGACGAATTGGAAAAAGTGCCCACACTGCCAGAAGCGCATAAAAGACAAGGACTTGGCGGATGAAGAAGAACTGCAAAGCTGGCTGCTGAAAGAGCTGACGATACACCTGAAAACCCTGGGCAAAACCGTTATCGGTTGGGATGAGATTCTGGACGGTAAGCCGGGGAAAGAGCCAATTGTAATGGTTTGGCGGGGGGATGGCAAAGATGCTGCAGAAAAAGCTGAAACCTGTGGGAACCGCTATATTCTCTGTCCCAACCAAATATGCTATTTTGACTGGCATCAGAGCTCCGACGAAGGCGAACCAGGTGCCTTCGGGGTTACTACTTTGCAGCAGGTTTACAGCTTTGATCCATCAGTTTTCGGAAACAAAGAATCCAAGTTATTACTTGGCGCTCAGGGAAATGTTTGGACTGAACAGATGCCAAGCTTTGAGCGGGTGATTTATATGGCTTTTCCACGTGCTACAGCCTTGGCGGAAAGTTTATGGAGCGATCCACAAAGCAAGGACTTTGAAGACTTCAAATCCCGTATAGAGATTTTGAGAGGTTGTTTATGAAACGCTATTCCGGCAATCCGATTTTAACCAGAGCTGATATTCCCTGCCTGGACATCCGCTATAAAGATGTAAGTTCGGTCTTCAATCCAGGTGCGATAAAACTGGGCAAGGACTGTGTCCTTCTGCTCAGAGTGCAGAACCGAGCCCGGGAAACTCTTTTCCTGAAAGCCGTAAGTGAGGATGGCAAACGCTTCAGGGTTATCCCCCAAGAGGTAATTTTAACTGGGCTAAGCGCAGAAGATAAAAAGATTTATCATATATACGACCCACGAATTACCTTTCTGGAAGGTGATTACCACATCCTTACCGCCATAGATACAGATCAGGGTTGCTTTTTAGGTTGGTGGACAAGTGAAGACTTCCTGACATTGAGCTTTAAAGGCTGGGTTTCGGATTCTGAGAACCGCAATGGAGTGCTGTTCCCTGAAAAAGTTGCAGGACAATACATACGCTTTGATCGACCCAATTCAGCCATGCTGGAAAACGGCGTTAGCACGGGTTCGGCGATCCGATGCTCCCTTTCCAAAGACATGATGCAGTGGACTCCCAAAGCCACAGTGCTAAAGGGCATACCGCATTATTGGGATGAACTTATCGGTTCAGGCCCGCCACCGATCAGAACCCGGCAGGGCTGGCTGCATCTCTATCATGGGGTGGCAACTCATTTTCAAAGTAGCAATATCTACCAGGCAGGAGTGAGTCTGCACCCTCTGAATGCACCCTGGGAAACCATCGCCAGAGGCAGATACAATATCCTGGAACCCAGGGAGATATACGAACTGACCGGACAGGTTCCCAATGTGGTTTTCCCATCAGGAGCGATAGTTATGGACAGTGATAGCGAAGGTTTTGCCAGGGACAATAGCGAGGTCTATGTATATTATGGTGCGGCAGATACCTGCATAGGGCTGGCGATCACCACTATCAAGGAGCTCTTGGAGGCAGTGTATGCATAATGAAAAATCCTATTCTTTAGCTGCAATAAAAAGGACAGCACTACGAAGGGCTGCCAAACTCCGATTTGGCAGAGGCAGCGAAGCTGCCTGTAACAGCGAACTCCGTTCGCTTGGGCAATTCGGAGATTGCCCACCCTACAAAAAAAGACACTTGCAACAAAGGGCTACACTACAAAGGTCTGTCAAGCTGAGGGCTGCCAAACTCCGATTTGGCAGAGGCAGCGAAGCTGCCTGTAACAGCGAACTCCGTTCGCCTGGGCAATTCGGAGATTGCCCACCCTCAAACAATAAACCACCTCGTTCCTGCGAAAGCAGGAACCTCGTTAGCTCACGGGAGATTCCTGCTTGCGCAGGAATGAGGAAAGAAGTGCAGGAATGAGGAGAAGGAGTGCAGGAATGAGGAAAGAAGTGCAGGAATGAGGAGAAAGAGTGCAGGAATGAGGAAAGGGATTATCATGGTTAAAATGATCATCATGGTAATTGTGCTTAACACTTTGATCATTTTCCCCTTGGTGGCGCAGGAAATATTCCCTGTTCCGAAGTTACCTTATGAACCCCTGAGCTACGTTTGTCACAGGGTAACCGGAACCATCATCGCCGATGGAAAGCTGGAGGAAGCAGACTGGAAAGCCGTAAACTGGTCAGCCGATTTTGTGGATATCGAAGGCACACTGAAGCCAAAACCGCAGTTCAGAACCAGAGTTAAGCTGCTGTGGGACAACAAAGGCCTTTATATAGCAGCCGAACTGGAGGAACCACATATCTGGGCTTCGCTTACCGAGCGGGATGCCGTGATCTTCCATGACAATGATTTTGAGGTATTCATCGATCCAGATGGGGACACACATGACTATTACGAACTGGAACTTAACGCTTGGGGCACACTTTGGGATTTGCTGCTCATCAAGCCCTACCGCGATAGGCAACAGGTAGCGGTAAATGCATGGGATATAAGAGATATAGAATATGGAATCGACATTGAAGGAACTCTCAATGATCCCAGCGACCAGGACAGCAAATGGACAGTTGAGATAATGTTGCCCTGGTCTGTTTTGCAGGAATGTGCCCACAAACCTGTTCCCCCCAGGGAAGGAGACTATTGGAGAATGAATTTTTCCCGGGTGGAATGGGATACGGAGATTATTGACGGTAAATACGAAAAAATCCCTGGCAAACCAGAACATAACTGGGTTTGGTCGCCACAGGGCTTAATTGCCATGCACTATCCTGAGCGTTGGGGCTATGTGTTTTTCACTCAGCAGCTTGTAGGAACTGACCTAAGCTTTTCTATACCCGCGACGGAAACTGCCAGGGAATACTTGCGACAGCTATATTACAAGCAAAAACAGTATTGGTTCGATCATGGACGCTATGCCAAGAGCCTTAAGCAACTGAAAGCCAAGCCATTTATGCACAATGTGATAAAGCTGAAACCTCAGATTGAGACCACTTCGGGCAGCTACATTATTACCTTGAAAGCAAGTGGTAATATCCCTGAACTGCACATCCGGGAAGACGGCTTGACCTGGTAGAGACAGGATTGTTGCATCATGGGATATCATTCACATTGGGATGGTTATCCCTAATTTCACTGCCTTGCCCTGCGCAGGTTTTCCCTCTGTCAATTACCGGAGCATTAAGGGTCAATTGAGGGTGTCATTGGTAATTGACGCTTAATGAACCCTTAATTCATGACCGAAAAAAAGCCCCAGTCTTAAAGACCGGGGACTTTGTCTTGGTGAGGGTTGTTAGTTCGAAAGCACCATTCGTTTCACCCAGGTGCCATCGACCCCTTTCAATTTTGCGATGTAGACTCCACTTGCAACCTTCTGGCCGTATTGGTTGGTGCCGTCCCAAATAATCTGATAGGTTCCCTTGTCTTTGGATTCGTTCAGTAGTCGTTTCACCAACTGGCCTTTCAGGTTATATACTTCCAGCTCGGCCAGGCCTTTTTTGGAGAGCCCGAATACGATTCTGGCGTTGGGATTGAAGGGATTTGGATAGATGGAATTGATCCCGGGGACTACAGGGATTGGCGGGGTTCCGCCCTGGCTGTCGACGATCGTGATACTGACTGGACCATAGAGGGTTGTAACTCCGTCCAAATCCATGTTTTCCAGCCAGTAGTAGTAAACACCAAGCTCCAGAGGATCGTTGTCCGTATATTGATATAATTGCATTTGAGAGGTGTTAGTGGCGGGGATAAAGACGTTCAAATGCTCGGCCAGGTTAATATCGTCCTCCCTTCCGCGGTAAATACTGAATCCGGCGACTTGGGTCTCACTCTGGGTAACCCATTGCACCACAACCTGATTCGTTGCATTGAACTGCACCAGGAAAGAGCTTAATTCCACCGGCAGGGTTCCACCGTCTTCCCGACCTATGGTAAAGGTTCCTTTCGCCCCAAAGCCGCTGTTCAGGGTAACCGTTATCTCACGCGGGCTTGCATCTGACCATGAGGTTGTGGTGAGTTTCGTTCCACCCTGGTAGACAGCAGGTTGGTCATCATTTGACCAGGCATAGTATGAATCGTCTGTGTCTGCCCAGTAGAAAGTGGCCACTTTGTCGTTGGTGTAGGTTCCGGTAATCACCCACTGACGATTGATCCGATCGGGGAATAGATCAGGCGTTGTCATGGCGATGGACCAGCCACTGATATTGTAACCAGTTTCGGGGAAACGCAGGCGATTGTAATCTTGGGATTCATAACCATCTACATAGTCCGTATTGGCGCTGTTGATATCGCCATCGACCTGATACAGAATACCGTTGATCGTAATGGCGTTAGTAAAGGTTAGGCCAGCTGCGTTATCCAGGGTAAAGTCGTCTGCTGTATCTAGGGCATTCCCGGTTACCTGCGCAGAAGTTCCGTTGAAGGTATAGTTTACGGTATCATCAAGGGTCAAGGTTCCGGTTACCTGGATGCAGCCGGTTGAGGCTGTAGTGGATACGCCGTCAGCATTCTGGGTTTCAAGATATGCCCCGGCCCCCAGAGTAACTGAACCGCTGCCGGATAGTATCCCATCACCCAGAGTAGCCAATGTGCCATCAACGGTAATATCGGTTCCGGTGCCATCATTAACCTCTAACGTAATGCCTGCATTAATGATCAACTCACCTCCGGAATCAACTGTCAATTGGTCGGCAGTAACATCTGCTGTAAGGGTTACGGTATGGCTGTTGCGGATCAGAATCCCCATGGAAAGCTCATCCGGAGCCATGTTAGCAGCCGACCAATTTGAATTATCCGGAGACGATTCCCAGATTGCTGGATTGTCCCAATCTCCGGAAGCAATAGTGCGATAGTAATAATTCGGATACATCCAGGCATTATAGGTAGGGTCAGCTCCAGCGTTCTTACGCACAAACACCCAGTCATAATCCGTATAAGAACCACCAGCTAAACCATAATGGTTTTGCAGGGTGATTTCACCTGTTTCAGGATAGGATGTATCGGTAACCGATCGCATCAAAGTTCCGTCGCGGTAGAACTTAAGGTCATTTCCATAGGCTGTGAAAGTGCCCCTATACCATTGGTCGACTGTTGGCACAATTCCATCCCCTGTGGATCCACCCACAAAACTCCAGCCATAAAAAGGAGGTTTGTGGATGGATTGTCCTTCCCCGTCACGTTGGTCGCTACGTGATTTATAGCCTCTACCTGCAACCACGGTCCCGGTGCTGTATTCAAACTTGCTACGGATACTTACTTCGCTGATGGCGTCGTCGCCCACCCGGTAACGGTATTCCACAATGTTATTCTGGAAACCGCTGTAGCCGGGGTAGGAACCGATAACGCAATGTCCGAAAGTTACTGTGGGGATACCTCCTCCCAGTCTCACATAGCTCTGTCCAGTGGGGATGGATGCTGTGCTTCCATCGATATATTTGTATTTGATCCACCGTGTTAAGTCGCTGCCAAAGTCATCAAATACGGCAAATGTGTATAAGCCGTTGGAGGTGGTTACCGCGCTTGAATTCCCGTAATTGATATCCACGGTTACGTTTCCGGCGCTGAGGTCTCCGGCAAGTTTCACCCAGAAGGTGGCAGTGGTGCCAGAGGTCATGGATTCCATCCAGTATTTGAGTTCGGTAGTGCCATTATAGAAACGCACATCGCCAAAGTCGGTGCGGCATTTGCTGTTCAGATAAACGGTGTTCCCGCTGTCCGTGCCGCTTCCGTAATTGACAATATACTTGATCTGATATCCGGTTCCGGCACCGCTAAGCTGAGCAATGGGCTGGCGCTTGGTATAATCCCAGCCCTTGAGGGTGATGGTCTGTGAACTGCTGGCATAGGCTGTGCCGCCTTTGGTTCCGCTTGACACGGTAATGTCCGAAGTGGTCATTGCAGCCACATTGATGGTGCGTCCGGAAACGGCAGCCAAAGGCAAATTGGCAGTAATCCAGAAGAATCTGGTGCTGCCGGCTGTAATGGCTTGCGACAATCCGCTGAAACTATGCGAACCTGTTCCCAGAGAGCTGGTAATATCCGAACCGATCTGCACTGCATCATCAAGCTGATCAGTTGCGCTGGTCCAAAGCTGGAACTTTGTAACATCAGTGCTTTGATAGGTGCCAGCGGAGGTGAAAGATGCTGCGGTAAGGTTTATTGAACCTACCGGCTCGTTAGTGCCGATGGTAAACCGGTAGATCGGGTATTTGGTGGTTTCCTGTCCTACGTTTGCAGCCGGCAAGGCTGGATTTGCCGATCTCAGCGTTACCTGGGAGCTGATGATCCTTTGCGCTCCTCCGGAGAAAGTCGTTACGATCAAGGTTCCCGAAGCCAGGGTAATATTCGCAGAGGTAAGCGCGGCAACCCCGATTACATTATCGACCACCGCACTCGCAGTAAAATCAGTAGTGATCCAGAAATAGCGGGTAGAACTGGCTGAAAGGGCTTGGGTGAAAGCAGCAAAGCTATGAGAACCTACTGCCAGCCCGGTAGTGAGATTTGTGCCTACCTGGCTTGCTCCGCTCAGGTTATCGGTAGTATTTGTCCAAAGCTGGAATTTATTGATGTCGGCAGCTACGTAGGAACCACCGGTGATAAATGACAAACCGGTGAAATTGATCGAAGAACCGGTGGTATTGAAAAGCGTAAATCTGTAAAGAGGTGCTTTAGTTTGGCTGATAGCCACATTCATGGCAGGAACGGCATAATCTGTCGTGGCGCAGAAAACCGTGCCTATGGTCTTCAATCCGCCTGCATAAGCAGTTCCAGTTTTGGTTCCTGTGGAAAAAGACAGATTTGCTGTGGTGATGGCAGGGGTAACCTGAAGGGTTCTGCCGGCGGTGGCACCCGAAGGCAAATCCGCTGTGATCCAGAAATAACCTGTAACGTCACTGGCTATAGCCTGGCTAAGTGAACTGAAAGTATGCGTGCCTGCACTTAGTCCAGTGGTAATGGTAGAACCAAGTTGTGATGCACCAGAGAACAAATTCGAAGTGCTGTACCACAGTTTGAAATTGGTTAGATCGGTGGTTACCACTGCTGTTCCGGCAGTGGTGAAGGCTACTGAATTCAGGGTGGTTGAGCCTGAGGTTACCGCGGTGGAGAAGGCATAGAAGATATTATTCGTGCTTCCGGCTGCCATGCCACCTATGGCTACGGCTGGATTACTTGAGGAGAGGGTGATCAGGGTGCTATTGATGATACTCCCCAAACCTGCCAGAGTGGTATAACCAAGGGTGTATCCGCTGGGATGCAGGTAAGTGGTAGCTGTGGTAAGAGTAAGAACGTTTATCCCGGTTACATTACCTCCCAGAACATAGGTTCCCGAAGCGCTGAGCGTAAGGTTGTAATATCCTGTGCTGGCGGGAATGGTGAGGGCTGTGGTATAATCGATGGTAGAACCTGTATTATTGGTAAGTGTTCCACTGCTCATGATGTCGGTTCGTGCTGCGGTAATAGTACCATTGTTGTTTACAGTACCGGATAGCTGGTAATTGCCGCAATTCAGCTTACCATTAACGGTTAGGATTCCGGTGTAGGGGGTTTTGGAAGCATCAAGAGTTACCCCGTTGGCATTGGCAATGGTGATATTACGGGCAAAGGAAGCAGGCCATTCGATGCCTACGGTTTGAATCCCAGAGCCATTATAGCGTAAAGATGCAGATGCCCCATAAGTAAGCACCGTACCCGTAGTTGTGGCAGTGCCTTCAAGCGAGAAGATCCCATTGACGGTTGCCCCGGTAATCGTTTTGGCAGCTGAACCGGAGAGAGTAAGATTATTGTAAGTTACAGTAGCAATAGTCTGTGCACCTGCTCCGTAATATTCTACCGTTCCGGTCCCCGCATTAAATGTTCCTGCGGTATTGGTAACGGTTCCACCTATCCTGAGAGTGCTGGAGCTTCCATTCAAGGTTCCTGCGGTTCTTGTCCATGCTCCGCTGAAGGTGTGGGTGAGTCCCGTTCCCAAATCAAGAGTTCCTCCTGAACCATTCAGCGTAAAAGCACCACCATTTGCATTCCCGGTCAAAGTGGCAGTTCCGGCTGTTTTGGTCATACTTACCGTTCCGGTAGTGGTGAAACCGGCGATATTCTGAGTAGCGGCAGTCCCTGAAATGGTAACTGTTGAGCTTCCGGCAGTGAGGGTTCCATTGTTCACAAAGCTACCCTGGAAGATCAAACCGTAGTTTGCCGTGGCAAGAGTGGCACTGTTATTGATGGTAAGTGTTCCGGTAGCTGGGATGGTCAAAGCTGCTGCCAGGGTTTTGGTTCCGCTGGTTGAGATTGTGAGGTTGTTATAGGTCAGATTGGCAACAGTTTGGGTAGTTCCAAAATACTCCAC